>VFKU01000815.1 GCA_009885415.1 Rhodothermota bacterium | reverse complement strand
TCGCCGCCGTTGCGATCACGATCCAGACCGGCACCAACAACGGCCAGACGACCAGCCTGGCCGGCACGGGCACCGCGATCAGCACGACGACGCTGGCCATCAACGGGCTCTCGATCGCCACGCAGGCGACCGCGAGCGCCGCGCTGACCACGCTGGACACCGCGATGACCATCGTGAACACCCGCCGCGCCAACCTCGGCGCCGCACAGAACCGCCTCGAGTTCACCATCAACCAGCTCGGCATCCGCGAGGAAAACGCTTCGGCCGCCGAGAGCCGTATCCGCGATGCGGACATCGCCAAGGAAACGATTGGCTTCACGCGAAACCAGATTCTGGTCAGCGCGGGCACGTCGATCCTTGCGCAAGCCAACGTCGTGCCGCAGACCGCGTTGCAGTTGCTCCGCTAACACGGGCCTAAACGAGGAGCATTCTTATGGAAATCTCTGGAACGATACGCCAGACGGCAGGCCCGTCCGACGTCGCCCGCACCGCGCGGCCGCCTGAATCGGCGGGCCGCAACAGTGCGAGTGCGACGGCAGACGCCCCGTCGCCTGAATTGTCGCGCGAGGTCGTAAAGGCCTTGGCGAGCGAAGTGAACGCCGACACGCCCAACGGGTCGCGCATTCGCGTGGACGAGAGCACGGACCGAATTGTGCTCGAGATTCTGAACGAGAAACGCGAAGTCGTGAAGCAGATTCCGCCCGAGGCGCTGTTGAAGGCCTTGGCGAGATCCCGGGACATCACCGGGCTGGTTCTCGACCAGCAAACCTGAGAACTCAGACATCCTCGCGGCCCGGGGCGCAGACGCGTTCCGGGCCGCGCTGCTTTTCAGGGCGCTTCGGGCCGCCGCGCCCAGATCTGGCGTTCGATCAAGTTGAGGTACTCCGACCAGGCCTGGCCCTTGGCCTGCGTCTCTTCGACGACCCGGTTAAAGGCGTCCGTCTGCGCATCGAGATCGTCGATTAGCGCGAGCACGATCGCCTCGAGCGTCTTGGGCACCACCGGCGAGCCCTGCGCGTGCGTCGCGTGATGCGAGAGGATCATGTGCTGGATTTCGGCCCGGTACGATTCAGGGAATCCCTCGATCGCACGCATCTTCGTGTTGGCCATCTCCAGCCCGATCGCGAGATGGCCCACCAGTTTTCCGACGGTCGTGTAGTCGATATACAGCCCTTGCGAAAGCTCCTCGGTCTTTCCGAGATCGTGCAGGAAGATGCCGATCAGCAGGAGGTCGCGGTGAATCGCCGGAAAGATTTCGTACATCGTCTCGGCGAGCCGCGTCATCTCGTGGCAATGCTGCGCGAGCCCGCCGGGATACGCGTGGTGCCACCGTTTGCCTGCAGCGGCCTTCGCAAATTTGTCCATAAACGCGACGTCGGTCAGGAAAGCCTCGGCCAGTTTCTTCAGCCATGGGTCACGCAGCGTGCCCATCACCTGCACGAGGTTTTGCACGCCTTCGTCGGCCTCGTCCGGCACGTACATCAGATCGTCGGTGTCGTAATCGCCCGGCTTGAGTGGTGCGATCTGGTCCACGCGCATCTGCAGCCGGCCCTGGTAAAGGCTCACCGTGCCCCGCACGTTGACGACGTCGCCCAACTCAAATCGCCCCGCCATCGCC
>VFKU01000910.1 GCA_009885415.1 Rhodothermota bacterium | reverse complement strand
GCCGCGGATGATTCGCGCGGGCTTCGGCTCGCCCTGCGGACTCATGGTCTACGAAGGCCGCGCGCTGCCCGAGCGCGTGTGGGGCGCGCTCATCCACGCCGAGGCCGGCCCCGGCGAAATCCGCGCGTACCGAACGAAACCCGACGGCGCGGGTTTCTCCGCTGAAATGGAAGTGTTGCTGCGATGCGAGGGCGATAGCTGGTTCCGCCCGGTGGACGTTTCCGCCGCGCCCGACGGCTCGATCTTCATCGCCGACTGGTATGACCCCGGCGTCGGCGGTCATCGCATGGGCGATGTTGCGCGCGGCCGCGTGTATCGTCTCGCAGCGAAGGGCGCGAAGTACACGTGCCCAGCGCTCGCGCTCGACTCCGACGCGGGTCTGCGCGAAGCCTTCGCGTCTCCAAACATCGCGCGGCGATATCTGGCGTGGCAGACGCTCGACACCCGTCTCGCCAAAGATGACGCGACACTGCTCGGTTCAATGATGCAAGACCACGATGCTGTCACCCGCGCGCGTGCGCTCTGGCTCTTCACCCGCGATCCCAAGCGCGGCCCGGCCGCGATCGATGCCGCCGCGAAGAGCGAACTCGCCGCCGACCGCGTGGCAGCCGTGCGCGCGATCGCTTCGAGCAATCCGCAGGCGCTCCTGGATCGCCGCGAGTTGCTGACCGACGCCTCGCCGATGGTGCGTCGGCAAATTCTGCTCGAACTCGCGCGCGCCCCTCGCGATTCAAAAACCGACGCGGCCATCGTGGAACTCGCGCTGCGTTTTGACGGCGCCGACCGATTCTATCGCGAGGCCCTCGGTATCGCGCTGCGCGGCAATGAAGGCCCCGCGTGGGACGCGATCCTGGCCAAAGCCAGCTCCGCCTGGGACGCGCGCCTGGGCGGCCTCGCGGTGCAACTGCATCCCGCAGCGGTCTTCGACCTCGCCCGCGACGCCGCGAACAACCGATCCCTTTCGCGCGAATTACGCATGCTCGCGCTTCAAGCGCTCGACGCCATCGGCACGCCCGAGGCCGGCGACGAAATTGCCACGCACGTGTCCGACTCCGAGATCCCCGAAATGGTCGCGTATGCCCTGGAGCTTCTCGCGCGCGATGGCGGCGATACGTGGCGAGCGGCGGTCGATGCGAGCGGCGTGGACGCTTATCTCCGCGCCCGCCTGGGCGATGCCTCGATCCGAACGATCGCCTTGGCCTATATCGGCGATCTGCGCCGCGCCGCCTTCGTGCCCGATCTCTTGAACGCCGCGCTGGACACCATACGCCCGATCGACGAGCGCGTCGGTCTGCTCGCTATGGCCGCGCCGATGACGCGCCGGGACAATACACCGAAGGACGCGCTCGATCGCCTCATCAACGACGAGCAGGGGCGCATCGGCGTCGAGGCGCTCGGCATTCTCGCGCGCTTCCGCGACGATCCCGCGAGAGAACAGTTGCACGCGTTTGTCCTGGACGAGAAACGACCGCAGGGTTTGCGTCGCAACGCTGCCCGTCTTCTCGCCGAGTCGAAGACGGGTGCGATGGCGCTGCTGAAGTCTGCGGAGGCCGGCAAGCTGGCGGCCGACATCGAGTTCGACGTCGGCGAAGTGTTGCGTTCGAGCCGCTTCGACGACGTGCGCATGTTTGCCGGACAAATCCTCCCGCCGGAAAAATCGCGCGACGGCAAGCCGCTGCCCACGGTCGCCGAACTGGCCGCGATGACCGGCGACGCCGCGCGCGGTCGCGCGGTGTTCTTCAGCGAAGAACGCTCGCAGTGTTACCAGTGCCATAGGATCGCGGGTGAAGGAAAGAACGTCGGCCCAGAACTCACGAAAATTGGCGAGAAATACGGCAAGGACGGCCTGCTCGAATCGATCCTGAACCCGAGCGCAGCCATCTCGCAGGAGTTCGCGGTGTGGGTCGTGAAGACGCTGAAGGACGACGCGCTCACGGGCTACCTCCGCAAGGACGCGTCGGACGGTATCGAACTCGTCGAGTCCTCCGGAAACGTCGTCGCGATTCCCGCTGCCGAGGTTCTTGACCGCTACAAGAGCGCGATGTCTCTCATGCCTAACGGCCTCGCCGCCGGCATGACCGCGCAAGAACTCGCCGACGTGGTGGCGTTCCTCGCCGCACAAAAATAGACCCGCCAATGACCGTAGGGGCGAGGCTCCGTCCCCGCCCTACGCCCGCTCGAAATGCAGGGCGGGGACAGGGCCCCGCCCCTACTAGACTTTTCAGCTTACTTCGCGCCCGCGTCCGCCGACTTCGCGCAGCGGAAGCCGACGTGCGGCAGGCCAGTGTCCCAGTCCGTACCGCGGCGCGCGCTGGGGCGGTAGTTGAGACAGTAGTTCTCCGCGCACAGATACGAGCCGCCCTTGGTCACGCGGCGCTTCGAGTAGGGTGATTCCGGATCCCAGCTCTCCTTCGGCCCGGGCGGATTCTCGCAGAGGCCGGTCGACGCGAGTGTCGCGTGCTGGTCCGCGCGGTACCAATCCTCGCACCACTCCCACACGTTACCGATCATGTCGTAGAGTTTGTATCCGTTCGGCGGGAAGCTCTTGACCGGAGCGATCGCGGGATATCCGTCGTTCGCCGAATTCTGATCCGGGAATCGCCCCTGCCACGTATTCGCGAGATATTTTCCGCCGGGCTTCAGTTCGTCGCCCCAGGCGTAGCGCTTGGATTCGAGTCCGCCGCGCGCAGCGTACTCCCACTCGGCCTCGGTCGGTAGTCGCTTACCGGCCCACTTCGCGTAGGCCTCGGCGTCCTCCCACGACACATGCACGACCGGATAGTCGAGGCGATCATCCACCGTGCTGCCCGGACCTTCGGGCCGCTTCCAGTTCGCGCCGACCGTCCATTTCCACCAGATCTCGGGGTTGCTCAGCGGCACTGCGCCCGAAGGTGGATTGAACACGATCGATCCCGCCTGCAATTTTTCCTCGGGCGGCTTGGGCGTGCCGGGCGGCAACTGCGCCTTGAGCTGTTCCCAGTCCACCGGCCGCTCGGCGACGGTGACGTAGCCCGTCGCGCGCACGAAGGCCAAGAACTGCCGGTTCGTCACTTCGGTCTCGTCCATCCAAAACCCGCCGACCTTCACGCGGTGCGCGGGCCGTTCGGAGGGATAGGCCTGTTCCTCGTCGGTGCCCATCGTAAATTCGCCCGCGGGAATCCAGACCATGCCGGCGGGCGGCGTGTCCGCGGCGCTTGGGATGCCGGCGGCGACCGCGATGCCTAATGCGACCATAAGCACAGTGCGAATGAAGCGCGGAGATCGATCGCTACTGTTTTTCATCGTGTGTCCCGCCCGCGATTCAGCATTCGCATCCACAGTATAACGGACGCCAGATCTCTGCGCGCGCTCACTCCTGGTGCCTGAGTATCTCGATGGGACGTCGGCGAAGCGCACCCGCGCTGGCGACGATCCCTGCAATGACGGACACCGCCATCCCCGCCAAGATCGCGAGCGCGAACGTCCCGAAGGGCCAGTGGAACTCTACGTCGAGCGCGCGCACGACCGTCACCCACGCGACGATGCCGCCGCCGGTGACGCCGATGATACCGGCGACGAGCCCGATCAGCGCGTACTCCGCCGCGAACACGCCAACCACTTCGCGCCGCGTCATGCCGAGCGTCTTGAGCAGGGCGACTTCGCGGCCGCGGCGAATCGACTCGATGCCGATCGTTCCGGCGAGCACGGCGATCGCCGCGCCGACGATGAAGAGTCCGAGCATCCGCATGCCCCACCCGATCCGCTCCAGTTGCGCGGCGATCCTCTCGACGATGTCGCCAATCGGGACGAAGGTCACGTTCGGATATTCGCTGGTGACGCGGTTTTGCACCGCAGCCGCCTCGCCCTTCGGCAAGCGCACGGTCGCAATCCGAAACTGCGGCGCATCGTCCAGAGTGCCCGGCTCGGCGATAATCTCGAAGGGAATGCCCATTTCTTTGCCGTCCACCTTGCGCAGGCTCGTGACTTCCAGATCCAGCGTCCGGCCCGGCAATGCGAAGGTGAGCTTCGAGCCCAGGCCCAACCCGAGCCGGTCCGCCCATTCCTTTTCGAGGCTCGCTTCGGCCACCTCAGGCTTGCTCCAGAGTTCCCCCGCGACGACCGTGTTGGCGGCGGGGAGTCCGGGCAGGTAGGTCAGCGGCCGATCTTCGCGGCCGCCGCGTCCACGCCGGGCCTCCGGACTACGATCGAGCTGGCCTCCAGAATCGCGACTCCGCCGGGCGCGTTTTTCTTCTTTCAAAACGACACCGTCCACCGCGGTCATGCGGGCCATCACAATCGGAAAAACGACAATGTTCTCCGCGTGCTCCGCCGTGAGCAGAGCCGTGAGACCCTCGATCTGCTCCGGTCGCGCATTGAGCACAATCGCCGACGGTAGCTTTTTCGGAAGGGCACCGGTGAGTTGTTGATTGAAAAAGTCCTGGATCACGGTCGCGGAAAACAAGACCAATAGGCCCAAGCCCAGCGACACAATCGACGGAATGGTATTCGCGCCGGGCCGCGACAGGGCCGCGAGTCCGTAGCGCAGCCACACGCGGTGGCCCCAGTCGCGCGGAATCATCGAGGCGCATTTCATCAGGACCCACGCGCTCGCCGCGAGCACCAGCGCAGTCGTGAGCACTCCCACGGTGAAAATCGTACCGACGAGCGCGCTCCGCGCCTGCAAACCCGCCAGCCCGGCGACACCCATGCCGGTGACGAGCGCCGTGACGATCGAAACCCAGCGCGCGCCGGGCAGCGGCTCCGCATTGCGCCGAAACACGCGCACGGGCGCCACGCGCAAGACCGCGATCAGCGGCGGCAAGCTGAACACGATCGCCACCGCGACGCCCAGCGCCAGCCCGCCCAAGGCCGCGCGCGGTTGCCAGGCGTTGATCAAGTTTGCCGGGATGTACTCACGAAACACGATCGGCAACAGCGCCGTCAATCCGAGGCCGAGCGCCGCACCGGCCGCGCTACCGACGAGCCCGAGCAAAGTCGCCTGTGCCGCGTAGAGCACGAGAATCTCACGCGGGCGCATGCCGATGCATTTCAACACCGCGATCGCGTCCATGCGGCCGGCGATCCACGCGCGCACCGCCTGCGCCACGCCGACGCCGCCGAGCAACAGCGACAAAAGCGCGATCATCCCGAGAAAACGCGAGAGGTCCTCCAGCCCGCGCTGCAAGGTGGGCCGACCCTCGATATACGTTTCGACCCGCGCGGATCCATCCCCTTCCACGGCGTCTTCGAGGTCCGACTTTAGCGCGTCCAACTGCGCGGGCGTCATCTCCGGCAGTTTCACCAGCGTGCGGTACCTCACGCCGGCCGGGATGTCGGCGAGGCCGGCTTTTGCGAAAGCGCCGGGCGTCAAGTAGACACGCGGGCCGAGATACATGATGCCCGTCATGCGGTCGGGCTCATTCATCGCTACGGCTGCGATGCGAAGCGAGACCTCCCCGACGCGCAGAGTATCGCCGGTCTTGGCGCCGAGACGTGCAGAGGCATCGGAAACGATCACCACCGTGTCATCGCGCAGGACCTCGGCCAGCGTGCCGCCGCTGTCCAGCGACAGCGTCCCGTAGAACGGATACTCGGAATCGACGACGAGCAATTCCGCGAGCAGACTGCGGACCTCAGCGCCTTCGCCCGCCTGGACCACCTGCGGCTGTTCGCGCGCGTAGATCGCCTTCGCGGCCGAGATCGCCGACAGCGGCGCGGACCACCCCGGCGGCAGCGGCTTGCCCGAGCGCACGACCAGGTCCGCGCCGAGCATTTCCTTGGCGTTGGAGCGGATGCCGTCCTCGAAGCTGCTCGACAGCGCCGCGATCGCCACGACCGCCGCGACGCCAATCGCGAGGCAGGCGATCGAGAAGGCCAGCCGGCCGAGTCCGCCGCGGCTCTCGCGCAGCGTCTGGCGGGCGAGCAGGCCCGGCGTCACGCCGGAGACCCCGCCGCGCTGCGTTGCACGATTTCTTCGCGATCGATGCGGCCATCGCGCAGGTAAATGAGCCGGTCGGCGTGTTGCGCGATCGCGGGATCGTGCGTCACGAGGACGAGCGTGACGCCACGCTCACGCTGAAGCTGCGTGAGCAAGCCGAGCACCGTACTCCCCGTGGCTGTATCGAGATTGCCCGTCGGCTCGTCGGCCAGCAACAGCGCCGGGTCGGCCGCGAAAGCCCGCGCCAGCGCCACGCGTTGCTGCTCGCCGCCGGAGAGTTGCGTCGGGTAGTGGTGCCCGCGATCGCCGAGCCCGACCGATTGCAGGAGTTCATCGGCCCGCGGCCGGGCGCGCGGCGTCTTGCGTAGTTCCATCGGCAGCATCACGTTTTCGCGCGCGGTGAGATGGCCGAGCAATTGAAAGGTCTGAAAGACGAAGCCGATTTTTTCGCGGCGCAAAATCGCGAGCGCGTCTTCGGAGAGGTCCTGAATCGGCCGGCCCTCGAAGATCACTTCGCCGGAGGTGGGTCGATCGAGACCCGCCATCAACGCGAGCATG
>VFKU01000432.1 GCA_009885415.1 Rhodothermota bacterium | reverse complement strand
CGGTCGTGCCGTCGTCGTAGGTGACTTGTACGATGACGGGCATGACGAGGCCGCCGGCGTTTTGGAGATCGAGGACGTATAAATTTTTCGCGGATTGCAGTAGCGCGCGCTGGGTGTTGTCGAGTTCCTCGGCAAGTTTTTTGAATTTTTCGCGGTCTTCGTCGGCGACCTTGAACTCGTCGAACTCGTTGTAGAAGTCGAGCAACTCCGGGTGAGCGGCGGTGCGCTTGGGGAGTTCGGCGTTTCGCTGTTGGGTAATGCTGGGGAGCTGCGCTTCTTTTTCCTTGCGGTCGCGCTCGGCTTTTTGATCGGGGTCGCTGGAGTCCATCGTGTACTGCGTGACGGTGGCGATCGCGAGGTCGGTGGGATCGTTGGTGTAGAACCAGCCCCGCCAGAACCACGCGAGGTCGGCGCCGGAGGCGTCCTCGATCGTGCGAAAGAAGTCCGCGGGCATCGGGCGCTTGAACTTCCAGCGATTGGCGTATTCGCGGAAGGCGGGATCGAAGAGTTCGCGGCCGAGGATGGTCTCGCGCAACATGTTGAGGCCGACGGCGGGTTTGGCGTAGGCGTTGTTCCCGAGCTGGAGGATCGAGTCGCCGTCGGTCATGATCGGCACGGCGGTTTTGTCACGCATGTAGTCGAGCAGCTTGCGGGGTTCGCCGCGGGTGGAGGGGAACTTATCCTGCCACTCTTGCTCGGCGAGGAACTGGACGAAGGTGTTGATGCCTTCGTCCATCCAGGTCCACTGGCGTTCGTCGGAGTTGACGATCATCGGGAACCAACTGTGGCCGACTTCGTGGAGGATGACGGAGATGAGGCCGTACTTGGTGCGTTCGCCGTAGGTGCCGTCGTCCTCGGGCCGCGCGCCGTTAAAGGTGATCATCGGGTATTCCATGCCGCCGACGGGTCCGTTGACGGAGATCATGGTCGGATACGGCATGGGGAAGGCGACCTTGCCGTAGACGTCGAGGGCCTGCAAGACGGAGTGGGTCGAGTACTGGCTCCAGAGCGGCTCGCCCTCCTTGGGGCAGAAGGACATGGCCATGACGCAGTGGTCGCCGGTCCAGTGGCCTTGCGCGTCCCAGATGAATTTGCGCGAGGTGGCCCAGCCGAAATCGCGGACGTTTTTCGCTTCGAAGATCCATGTTTTCGTGCCGGCGGGTTTGTGGGACTCGTTGGCCGTGGCCTCTTCCGGCGTGACGATGTAAGTCGGCTTGTCGGCCGTGCGCGCTTTGGTGAGCCGCTCGGCCTGCGCGGCGGTGAGGACATCGGAGACGTTCGTCACTTCGCCGGTGGCGGCGACAATGTGATCGTCGGGAACGGTGAGGCGGACTTTGTAGTCGCCGAACTCGAGGGCGAATTCGCTGGAGATGAATTGTTTGATCTGCCAGCCGTTGACGTCGTCATAGACGGCGAGGCGCGGATACCACTGGGCGATTTCGTAGAGCCAGTTGCCGTCCTTTTTGAAGAACTCGCGTCCCGAGCGCATCGCGCCGACGGTGCGGCTGTCGGTGACGAGATAGTTCCACTCGATGCTGAGGCGCGTGATCTGGCCGGAGCGCAGCGGCTGGGGCAGGTCGACGCGCATCATGGTTTCGTTGATGATGTACGGGAGCGGAACGCCGTCTTCCCCGGCGACGCGGGTGATCTTGAAGCCGCCGTCAAAGTCGCCCGAGTTGAGGAGGGTCTCGAGGCTCTTGACGCCGATCTCGCCCTGGACGAGCGAGGGGAAGCGATCGGATTTTATGACGGTGTCGGAGAGGCGTCGGGTGGAATTGGGATCGAAGTTGTTTTGATCGAGCTGAATCCAGAGATACCTGAGCGTCTCCGGCGAGTTGTTGTGGTAGGTGATGCGTTCGGCGCCGGTGATGCGATGGGTAGTTTCGTCGAGCGTAGCGTCGATTTCGTAGTCGACTTGTTGTTGCCAATACGCAGCGCCCGGCGATCCTGAGGCGGTGCGGTAGGCGTTGGGCGTGGGGAGGACCTCGTCGAGGGAGCGGAACTTGTCGAGGTTTTGCGCGGAGGCGGCGAGGGAGACAAACAGGAGCATGGCAACGGCAGGACGCATATATAGGGGTCCTTGAGTGAAGAGGCGAAGGAAGAGAGTGCCACAAGAAGGCGGGGAGCGGCTAGTCGGCGGTAGGGCGGATGGGAAGGATAGGAAGAATGGGAAGTATGGGAGGGATGGGGGAAACGGAGCGGGCCGCCGGACGGGTGTCCGGCGGCCCGCGAGTGGCTTAGCGGATCAGGCGTGCTGGCGGCGTTTGTGCAGGCGCAGGGCTGCCGCGGTCATCATCGCGAGGAGCGCCGCGAGGACGAGCATTGGGGCGGCGAGGAGCGCTTTGCCGACGAGAATCACCGGCACGAGCGCCAGACGCACGAGCGCGGCGAGGGCCGGGTGGTCCGCGACGAGGCGGGCCAGCGGCGGGCTGAGGCGGTAGTAGGTGTCCACGAAGGTGGCACCGAGACTGTTGCTCAGCAGGTCGCGGTCGCGGACATCGCGGAGTACGTTGATCTGCGAGGCGAGCGGCGTGCCATAGGCGGCCGTGGCGATGAAGCACCCGCCACCTCCGCTGGCCGCCGGTTCCCCGCGTATGACGAGGGTGGTGCCGTCGAGCGCGGGGTCGGTCGCCGAGTTTGCGTACTCGGCGCTCGAGCCGCCGGCGGCGACGACGTTGGCGTATTCCTCGGCGTTGGTCAGTCCGTCGTGGTCGATATCGGATTCACCCGCGAAGGGTTCTTCGATGGGACTACGGGACTCGTCGAAGATTTGGAAACCTTCGCTGAGTGACTTGCCGGGGATGGGTTGCGGCATGCAGACGCCAGTCTCGTCGCAGGTGACGGCCTGGTAGGTCTGGGTGAGCGAGAATCCGGAGACGTCGAGGGTTTGGTTGAGCGCGCCCTGCATACCGGTGTTCATGGACATCATGGCCGCGATGGCCTCGCGGTAAGTCGAGAGCGCGGCAGCATTGGTTTCCTGGTCGAACATCAGCAGATTGATGGCATAGGCCGTCTGCGCGGCAATGCCGAGCGAGGTGGTGCTGTCGAAGCACGCGATAATCTGCATGGCTTCGAGCATGAAGTCGTCGGGGATGCTGTCGGCGTCGAGGTCGGCGCCGAGGAGACCGAAGTCGTAATAGAGCTCGGCCATCTCGACGATGATGGCGCCGGTGTCATCGCAGAGCGTAAGGCCGATCTGGTCGGTGACTTCGACCGTCACTTCGCCTGTAGCGGTCTGGTCATTGGCGTCGCGAATGGTGTAGAGGAAAACCTCCGAGCCGATGAAGTCCGCGGGCGGCGTGTACAGGAGGTCATTGCCCTGGATTTCGACCAGGCCGTGGATGGCGCGTGCGTCTTGCACGGCACCGGCGAGCGAGAGCGGCGTGCCGTTGTTGGAGACGTCGTTGCGGAGGACCGGGAGGCGGTACTTCTTGTCGACGCCCCGGAGCGTGGTGCTTCTCTTGTGTACCTTGTAACGATCGCGGCCGGCGGTCGGCGACGTGTCTTTCACAGTGATGGTGACCTGGGCCGAGGCGGTCGCGCCGCGGACGTCCTTGATAGTGTAGGTGAATTTTTCTGTACCGGCGAAATTCGAGGCCGGGGAGTACTTGACGGTGGTGGGCGTGTCCATGCTGATGGAGCCGCCGTTATCGGGCACGCCGAAACCGGCGACGGTGAAGGTGTCGCCCACGTCGGGATCGGAGTCGTTCAGGCAGACCGAGAAGGTGTTGCTGGTGCTGTTCATCGAGACGGTGAAGGCGTCGGCCGTAGCGACTGGGGCCGTGTTGTTGTCTGTGACAGTGATGGTGACGGTTGCGGTCGAGATGGCGCTGTTGCCGTCGCTGACGGTGTAGGAGAAGGTCTCTGTGCCGATGAAATTGGCGGCGGGCGAGTAGGAGAGCCCGCTGCCGGAGACACTGACGGTGCCGCCGTTGTTGGTGGCGGTCAGGTCGGAAATGGAGAGGGTGTCGTTATCGGCGTCCGTATCGTTGGTGAGGACGGCGAGGGCGTTGGCGCTCGAATTTCCCAGCACCGAGTAGGCGTCGTTGACGGCGACGGGTGCGTCGTTCACATTTAAGACGGAGACGGATACGCCCGCGCTGGCGGTGCCGCCATTGCCGTCGCTGACGGTATAGGAGAAGGTCTCGGTGCCGTTGAAGTTGGCCGCCGGGGTGTAGCTGAGCGTGCCGGCGCCGATGGTGACCGTACCGCCGTTGCTGGGCGCGGTGCGGCTGGTGATGGTGAGTGAGTTTCCGTCCGGGTCGGAGTCGTTGGCGAGGACGGTGAGTATGTTCGCGCTGCTGTCCTCGAGAATGCCCGAGAAGGAGTCGATGTTCGCGGTCGGCGGAGTGTTCGGCGCCGCGGTGATGGTGACGGTGACATTAGTGGTGGCGGTGCCTCCGCGGCCGTCGCTGTTGGTGTAGGAGAAGGTCTCGGTGCCGGAGAAATTCGCTCGCGGCGTGTAGCGCAGGCTCGTGTCCGTATTGATGGTGCAGGTGCCGCCCTGGTTGGGCGTGGTGACCGCGGCGACCGTAAGCGTTTCGCCGGCGTCGGGCGCGATGGAGTCGTTCGCGAGCACGGTCATCGTGGTGGCCGCGCTGTTGGCGGCGACGGTGTAGGTGTTGGCGACGGCTGTCGGCGGGTCGTTGACCTCGGTCACGTTGACGGTGACGGTGGCGGTGGCCGTCGAGCCGCCGGCTTCGCGCGCGGTGTAGGAGAAGGTCTCGGCGCCGAAGGTGTTGGCGGCCGGGCGATAGGAGATGGAGGTGCCGCTGATGCTGAGGGTGGCGCCTTTGCTCGCGGCGCCTACGCTGGCGATGGAAAGCGTGCCGGAGGGCGAGACGGTGTCGTTCGAGAGGACGGTGAGCAGCGTCGCGGCGGAATCTTCATTGATGCCGGAGAAAGAATCGTTGACGGCAGTGACCGTCGTGGTGGGCGTGCCGCCGCCGCCGAGGGTGACTTGGGGGCCGTAGGCGGTCGCGGCGGTGTTGGTCGGGAGCCAACCGTCGTCGGTGGTCCACGGGGTGCCGTCCGCGCCGAGCAGGCTATTCACGTTCTGCAACGTGGGATTGATGTATTTGTCGGGGCCTTGTGCGGGGTAACCGTTCCAGCCGTTGCTCCAGAGGACATTGCCGATGGTGCCGCGGTTGAAGGCGCTGTCTTGCGTGCCGTCACCGACGGCGTAGGCGGTGCCGCCGTCCACGATGATGTTGCCCTGCACGACGGCGGAGGTCATGGCGTAGAGCGATACGGAGTTCGCATTTTTGCGGAAAATATTGTTGGTGATCGAGACGCCGGTGATGTTCGCTTTGCCGACGAAGAGGCCGTGTGATGGGTTGCCGATCAGGTTTTGGTCACTGATGAAATCCGTACCCCAGAACACATTGTTGCGAACGGTGATATTGGACATCGAGGACAGGACGCCGGTTTCGTTGGCTAGAAATACGCCTTGCACGTAGTCGGTGAAGATATTTTCTTCGATGATGAGATCGTGCAGCGTCTCACCGTTGTTGTTCCAGAATTGAATCACATCGTTGTGTTCCCAGCCGCCGGCGACAGGCTGCAAGTCTTCCGGGATTCGCACGCCGTGAAAGTAGTTGCGTCGCACCGTGATTCTGGAACCAAACACGCCGGCATAATCCTCGCCACCGCCCTTGCCGTTAAAGTCGTTGCCTTCGAGGAGGATGTCGTTGCCGTTCATCCACGCACTGCCGTGGTCGAACTTGAAGCCGATGACCGAGCAGTTGTTGCAGGTCAGGTTTGTGGAGCCAGCGACGTTGACTACGCCGTTTGCGCGAACGGTCACACCCGTCTTCGGATTGATGTCGCCGGTGTACGAGCCCGCATTCACGACCACGGTGTCGCCCGAGGCGGCGGCCGCGATCCCGGAGGCGATCGTCTGGCCGGGATTGACCGTGATGGTGGCGGCCGAGGCTGAGTTGCCGACTGCAGTAGTGGTTAAGAGCGCGATGACCGCGAAGAAGTGGCTGAATCCGTGCTTGGCCTGACGCTTTTGTTTATTACAAAGAACCGCAAGTTTGTTGAACTGCATCGTAAATCCCCCCGCACTGCTAGGCAGCCCCCAGCCGCCTACATTTTGGCCGCACGTGGCGAGACAGACTCCGCGCACAGCCGGCCTGTTTGAGCAAGGGTTGTGCCCCGCAGTGTGGGCAATTCTTGTAACCCTTGCTGAATCAGGCGGTTAAGTTGCTACGCTTAACGGATGGCCTCCCTCTAGTTTGTACAATTTTGTTGCATTATCGGCTGCAGAAGCCACGCGGGTACGTTTTCGTGCGCCTCCCAGCGCACCCGATTGGCCACTCAGAGCCGGTGATTTCCAAGATGCGTTCGTGTCGCTCTCATCGAGGACAGCCCCCGAACGGGATCTTGGGTGGGTCGTGTGCCGGCGACATCGGTGCGAAGTCCGGAACGACCTGGGGGATGGTAATGACTGAGTACTTGACTGTCAAGTTCTAAATTCAATCTATTCAGTAAATTCTATACAATCAATAAAATATAGATCTATCCGCCCTTATCCGAGTATCGGCACTAGCCTCGGGATACTTAAATTTATTGTCACGGATGAATAACGCTTGGAAAAGTTGGCTGAACGGAGGCGTTTGGTTTTCCGTACTTTTGAATTATGGAGAGTTTTTTTAGTCATAACTTATTTTATACAAATTACTTACAACTTTTTTGCTATGCTTGGCGTAGATTCGCGGCTTTGGGCAGACTACTTGCTAATAACCTGGTCAGCAGTTCCTGAGAGAGGGATTGTATCTATTTTCGGTTCCGAGCGTCTGAAAGGGTTTCAGGAGCGATTTGGACGAGGAATTCGTTGCTAAACGTGCTATTTTTTGTTAGAATCAGCAGTATTTTTTGAATCACGGCGGATATTTCGCCGTCGATGTCGGCTGCGTGGTAAGAATGGCGAAGTAAGGGATTGGAACGCGTTTCCGGTGAGCGGTAAATAGTTGGCGTGATTGGGTTAGCGTGATTGGGTTAGGTAATTATCGGCCTAGAGGCCGGGATGGCTGCGCGTTTGTCAACCATTGACCAAGGACAGAAGACACCTCCACCGCGGATCCGTCCGGGGGGAATCAATGCCGGGGAGATTTCGATGCCCTCGGTGCGTGATGTGTTGCGCGTTGCTTTCCGGCACAAGTGGCTGATTTTGTTTGTGTTTGGGGTGGTGGCCGTGGCGGGTGGGGGCGTGGTGATGATGATGCCAAATGTTTACCAGTCCCAGGGCGGGCTGTTGCTGCTCGAGCAGCGCAGCACCCTGGCGATCGACGACGCGAGAGAAGGGCTGGTGGCGAGTACATCACGTTTCGGATCGGGTTCGGCGGTGAGCGAGAGTGCGATTCTTTCGAGTCCGGCGCTGGCCGATGAAGTGGTGAAGGCGATCGGGCCGGAGCTTGTGTTGGCGATGCCGGCGGGCAAAACGGTTGCGGAGGCTTTTGCGAAAGAGAGGGATCCGATGGCCGCTGCGGTGATGTCGGCGGCCAAGGTGTTGCGCAAGAGCTTGAGCGTCCAGTCGGAAGGGTCAAATATTTTTGTCCTGTATAGCCATACCGATCCGCAGGCGGCGCATGACATCCTCGAACAGATTCTGACGACCTATCAGACGCTGCATATCAAAGCGTACAGTTCGTCGGCCTCACCGGAAATGCTCCAGGCGAAGACGGATGAATTGAAGGCCGAATTGGACAAGAAGAAGGACGAGTTTGCGAAGTATCAGAAGGACCACAATGTGACTTCGGTCGCTCCGGAACTGGAGTCGGTCGGGGAACAGATGAAGGCTTTCGAGGCAGAATTGTCTGGGGTGCGTGTGGACAAGGACGCATCGCAGGCGAAGATCGCGCTGCTGGAGAAGGCGCTGAAGGGTCGTGGCGTGGACAGCAAGGCTGGTCCCTCGGAAGTGGCGAATCCGGACGTTTCGGCCTTGGAGGCAGAGTTGCGCAATCTTTCGGTGGAGAAGATTCGCGTCGAAGCGGAATTTCAGGATGCGGCCCCCGAGGTGAAGAAAATCCACGCCCAAATCGAGGCGGTGCGGGCGAAGATCAAGACGCTGCCGGCGACGGTGCCGCGGCAGTTGGGCGGGTCCGGGCAGGCGGCAGTGGCGGATCCGGGCCAACTGCTGGAGGCCGAGCGCGTGGAGTACGGGTCCCTGGCCGCGCGGGAGGAGTCGCTGACGAAGGAACTGGAGAGGGCCAAGGCGCGCCTGATCGAACTTCGGCAATACGAATCGGTCGGGACGAATCTTGAGACGGAACTGAAGCATTTGACGGAGAATTATAGGGCGTCGGTCAACGGCCTGCACCAGGCGGAGACGAGCGCGGCGCTGGACCGAGAACGGGTGAGCAACGTGAGTATCGTGCAGCCGGCGACGGTGCCGAATGGGCCGATCGGGCCGCGGCGCAAGCGGATGCTGGCGATGTTCATGTTTGCCGGGTTGGCGATGGGCTTGGGCCTGGCGTTTGCGCGGGAGTTTTTTGACGACACGGTGAAGTCGCGCGACGAAGCGGAAACGAAGCTTGGGTTAACGGTGCTGGCGGTGGTGCCGGAGCGGGAGTTCCGTAAATGTATTTGAAGCACTACAACCTTACGCGGGAGCCTTTCGGCGTGACGCCGGACCCGGACTTTTTGTATCTGAGTCCGACGCACCGCGAGGCTTTGGCGGCGGTGGTGTATGGGATCCGCGAGCGCAAAGGGTTTATTTCGGTCACGGGCGAAGTCGGGACGGGCAAGACGACGATCCTGAGATCGGCGTTGCAACACTTGAAGGCGGATCGCGAGAAGCCGATTTACATCTTCCATCCGAATGTGTCGTTCAAGGAATTGCTGAAGAACATCTTTTATGAGTTGGGCACGGAAGGCGTGCCGCAGCAGACGGACGACATGGTGCGGCGGTTGCACGAGATTTTGATTGAGGAGTACACGGCGGGCCGCAATCTTTTCCTGGTGATTGACGAAGCGCAGAACATGCCGATCAAGACGATGGAAAGTCTGCGGATGCTGTCGAACATCGAGACGACGAAAGACAAGCTGTTGCAGATTGTGCTGGTGGGGCAGCCGGAACTGGACCGGAAGTTGTCGCGCTACGAGCTTCGGCAGTTGCGGCAGCGAATCGCGGTGCG
>VFKU01000080.1 GCA_009885415.1 Rhodothermota bacterium | reverse complement strand
TGACGCCGCACGTCGCCGGTATGGACTACTCGCCGCACCTGCTCGATATGGCGCAGGAACTCCTCGGCGATCGTGCGCGGCTCGTCCGCGCCGACATGAGCTGCCAGCCTTTCGCCCGCGCCTTCGACGTCGTGATGAATTACTTCACCAGCTTCGGCTATTACCCCACGCGCTCGGGGAATCTCGGGGTCGTCCACGGCATGGCCCGAATTCTCAAACCCGGCGGACGCTTTTTTCTCGACTACCTCAACCCGGCATGGACCGAGAGCCACATGGAAGACGACACGCTGCGCGTCGTGCAGGGCTTCGAGATCCGCGAGAACCGATGGATCGATCGCGCCACGCACCGCATCAACAAGACCACCACCGTCTCGCGCGACGGCCAATGCGTGAAAGACGCCGGAGAATCCGTCCAGCTCTACTCCCGCGACGATCTCGTTCAACTCCTGAGTGACGGAGGACTTCGCGTCGAGCGTATCCTCGGCAACTACGACGGCACGCCCTGGCACCCGGATCAACCGCGTATGATCGCCGTCGGAGGCCTCGCCTGACCATGCGCGACTTCCTGGCCGACTACCGCGCGGGCGCTGCGGACCTTCTCGCATTTTATGCGAAGGCGCCGGCATCGCTTTGGACGCCGCCCGCGCACACCGCGGCATGGCCCGACGGTCTGGCCGATGCAATCCGGACCTACAACGCCGAGCGCGGGCATCACCCGGCCTTCACCGGTGCCGAGCCGGTCATCATCACGGGCCAGCAACCCGGCCTCTTCACCGGCCCGATCTACACGATTTATAAAGCAATCACCACGGTAAAACTAGCACGGCTCCACGCCGATCGCACCGGCGTGGCCGCCGCGCCCATCTTCTGGGTGGGTGCGGACGATCATGACTTCGACGAAGCGGCCTCCGTCAGCTATCTCTCCCGCCGTCACACTATCGAGACGCTGAGCTACGCGCCGACCGTGGATGTTGCGGGCCACTGCATGTACCGCGTGCCCATCGAAGCCGCACTCCATCAGATGAGCGAGACGC
>VFKU01000011.1 GCA_009885415.1 Rhodothermota bacterium | reverse complement strand
GACGTCTCGGGCTCGATGCAGCCGGAGAACAAGCTGCCGCTGGTGAAGCGCGCGATGGCGATGCTCACGCGACAGCTCGACGAGCGCGACCGGGTCAGTATCGTCACCTACGCGAGCGGCGTGAACCTTGCGCTGCCAGTCACCAACGCTTCGCGGCAGGACGCGATCCTCGGCGCGATTGAGAATCTCGGCGCGGGTGGCTCGACCAACGGCGCGGGTGGCATCCAGCTCGCCTACCAGTCCGCGCGGGAAAACTTCCTGCCGGGCGGGGTCAACCGCGTTATCCTCGCGACCGACGGAGACTTCAACGTCGGCATCAGCGACAACGACTCTCTGCTCTCGCTCATCCAGCAGGAGGCCAAGAGCGGCGTGTTCCTCAGCATCTTCGGCTTCGGCATGGGCAACCTCAAGGACGACAAACTCGAACTGCTGGCCGACAAGGGCAACGGCGTCTACGGCTACATCGACTCGGAATCCGAAGCGCGCAAGGTCTTCGTGGAAAAACTCTCGGGTACGCTCGTGACCATCGCGAAGGACGTGAAGATTCAGGTCGAGTTCAACCCGTCTCGCGTTGCGGCGTATCGCCTGATCGGTTACGAAAACCGCGCGCTCGCCGCGCAGGATTTCAATGACGATCGCAAGGACGCCGGTGAAATCGGCGCGGGCCACACGGTCACCGCGTTGTATGAAATCGTCCCGGCGGGTAAGGCGATTCCGGTCGCGGGCGGCACGGATACGCTGCGCTACCAGACCCCGGCGGCGGAAATGCAGAACGAAGCCGCGCGTGCCATCGCGCCCGCCGGCTCGCCTGCGCACGCCAACGAACTCCTGCTCGTGAAGCTGCGCTACAAAGAGCCCGCGGGCGCGGAGAGCAAGCTGCTCGAGTTCCCGTTGATGGGTGAGTACGCCCCGGCCCCCTCGGCCGACCTCAAGTTCGCCAGCGCGGTGGCAGGTTTCGGCAAGCTGCTCCGCGGCGCGCCGCTGAACGGCTGGATGAACTACGACGCGATGCTCTCCATGGCGCAGGCGGGACTCGCCGCCAGCGACGATCCGCGCCGCGCGGAATTTGTCCACCTCATGTTGCAGGCGCGTCCGCTGATTGAGGGGCGTTACTCTATCCCCGAGGACCCGCGCCGTTACGAACGCGTGCAATAACCATCCCTGTCATCCTGAGCAAAGCGAAGGATCTCCCCGTCAATACGGGCGAGGTCCTTCGCGTTTTGGTGGCATGGGCTTCTAGCCCATGCAGCGCACACCGCGCGCCAGACATTCTTCGGTGGACTCGCGGCGAAAGAAGCGATGGTGTTGGCTCATTCTGCATCGGCTGGAAGCCGATGCCACCAAAGAACGGCTCAAACGAACTTCAGCAGGTGATAGTTCTTTTTTCCAGTGCGGACGACGGCAATGCTCCCCGCGGAAATCGCCTGCTCGGTGAGCTTCGTGTCTTCGGCGTCGATGCGGACGTTGTTCAAATACAGGCCGCCGTTTTGCACCAGCCGCTTCGCCTCGCCTTTGCTCTTGAACACACCCGCCTCTACCAGCACCTCGACCAGCGTGCGCCCGG
>VFKU01000199.1 GCA_009885415.1 Rhodothermota bacterium | reverse complement strand
TTCCCGGGCCTCACCAAGCTCAAGATGGAGACCGACGCGACGGAGTCCTTCGTTCCGCGGCACGGAACCGAAGCGGACATCTACAACCGCTTTCTTGATCGCTTCACGCCGGATTTCGGCACGGTCGTGATCGCCACCGGCGACGTCTGGCGGCCGGAGCGGTGGAAGGCGCTGACGGAACTCTTTGCGGAACTCGACGGACTCGATGTCGTCGAGCGCGTGATTGGTCTGCCCACGGCGGACCACGTCACCGGCACCGCGGAACAAGTGGAGGTGAAGAAAATCGCCGACCTCGCGCCCGAGGGCGGCAACGCGCTCCGCGCACTGGCGCTCGGCTATCCGCCCTACCGCCGGACGCTGTTAACGGAGGACGGCCGCGCGATCGCGCTCTACGTTGCGTGTAAGCGCGGCGTGGACGCGGTGAAGTTCGACGCGGTCGTGACGCCGCTGGTGGCCAAGTACACGCCTATTTTTACCGACGCGCACGGCGGCAGTCTTTTCCAGAGCGGCGACCAATACGTCAGCGCGGAGATCGCGCGCCAGACCCAGGCCTCGACCTTGATCCTGGGCGTGTCCATTCTGCTCATGCTCATCATCGCCGGCGTGTGCACGCGCAGCATCGTCGGCGGCCTGCTCTCCGTCGGCTCGGGCATCTTCGCGGCCTACTTCACCTTTGCGCTCATGGGCTATCTCGGCATCACGCAAAACTCGGTCAATTCGCTTGTGATCAACATGCTGATTCCGTTGGGCACGGCCTACACCATCCACGCGCTCGAATACACTCACCGCGAGACCCGCTATATCTTCGGGATTGTGCCGGCCTCCGGCGTGGTCCCTTTCCTCTTCGCCGCAGGGACCACCGTGCTCGGGTTTGGCACTACGGCGATCAGCTCCGTCGTGAATATTCAGCAGTTCGGCCTGCTCGGCGCTTTCGGCGTGTGCATGGTGCTCTACGCTACGATCTTCCTCACCTTTCCGCTGACGGTGAAGACGGGAATCGCGCCGGCGCCCGCGGAATCGCTCGCGCTGCCGCGCTTTGTCCAGTGGTCCGCGCGACTCTCGCGCCGCGCCACGGTGCTGATGGTTGTCGCGCTTTTCGGGCTGACGCTGGCGGGCATGACTCTGGTTCGCGTGAATTACGAGGCGATCGATTATCTCTTGCCGAGCAACGCGATTCGCGCGGACGCCGATCGCGGCACCGCGCTCTTTAGCCGGCACAACATGCCGCTGCTGATCTCCGGCGACAAGCCCGACGCCGCGCTCGATCCGGCGCTTTGGCGCAAGGTGGACGCGTTACTGGCGCAGTTGCGCAAGGACTACCCGGAGATAAAAACCTCGTGGATTTACGATCAGGTCCAGCAACTGAGTCTCGCTTTCACCGCGAACGATCCCACGCCGACCGCGATGCCCGCCTCAGCCGATCTCGTCGCGCAATACCTGCTTCTCTTCGACGAGCACGACATTCAGCCCTACATCGACGCGGACCGCCAAGACCTCGCGGTGATCCTCCAGGTGCCCTTCCGCAATTCAACGGAATTCCGTGCTTTCAAGAAGGACCTGCGGGGACGCCTCGAGGCCGCCGGCCTGAACGCCGCGCTCACCGGCCGCGAGAAGTTCTTCTTCGAAGTGGGCGACATGATCGCGTGGAGCAATATTCGTTCGACTTTCTACAGCACGATCGTGCTCTTGATTACTTTTGCGTTCATGGTGCGCTCGCTGCGGGTCGGCTTCATCGCGCTGTTGGTGAATACCCTGCCGGTCTTCGCCTGTCTGGGGTTCATGGGACTCGCCGGCATCGATCTCGACCTCGGGAATTCGATGGTGACCGCCGTCGCTCTCGGCCTCGTCGTGGACGACACGGGGCACCTCATCATGCGCTATCGCGCCCGGCGCCTCGAGGGCAAGTCGCCCGCAGAGGCCGTCGACCTCATGATGCGTGAGCACTGGTCGCCCGTCATCGTCGCCACGCTCGTCATCGTGGCGGGCTTCTCGGTGCTCAATTTTGCGCCGCTCGTTCCCTTCCACTCCTTCTCGCGTGCGCTCAGCGCCACGATGGCCTTCGCCGTCCTGGGCGATTTGTTGCTCCTGCCGCCGTTACTCATCCATTTCGATCGCACGCCGTCTCGCACCTTGTAAGGAGGATGCACCATGATCACCGGCAGCTTTCGCGGCTTTACCGTTTCTCTCGAAGATCCCGGCATTGCAATCGTCACTTTCGATCAGCCGGATCGCATGAACGGCATGACGATGCCGATAAAGCGCGACCTCATCGAGATGCTCACGCAGGCGCAGATGGACGAGACACTGCGGGTCCTCATCTTCACCGGCTCCGGCCGCGCCTTTTCCGCCGGCGACGACATCGCCTCGCCCATGGACGCGCAGGAGAAGAGTGGGGGACTCGTGCCCGACATCCCTACGGGATTCAGCCGCGCAAAGGACCACGCGCTCGGCACCTATAACGGCCTACGCACCTTCTCGCAAGCGCTCAACCTCGCCGTGCGCAATCTCGACAAAATGACCATCGCCGCCATCAACGGCGCCGCGATCCAGTCCGGCTTATCGCTCGCGCTCTGCTGCGATTTCCGCATCGCCTCCACCACCGCCCGGCTCGGCAGCGGCACGCTACGCTTCGGTCTCCTGCCCGACGAAGGCGGACACCATCTCCTTCTGCAACACCTCGGCCTCGCCCGCACGATCGAATTCCTGTTCCGTAACGAGATCGTCGAAGCGGAGGAGGCCAAGCGCCTCGGCCTCGTGCACGACGTCGTCCCGCCCGGCGATCTAATGAGCGCGGCGATGGAACTGGCCCTGGAACTCGCGGCGGGGCCGCAGGTCGCCATGCGCATGCTCAAGCGCGCCGTCTATCGCGCGGCCGACTCAAATTTCGCCGAGGCGCTCGAAGACATCGCCATCAAAACCACAGTCAGCGATCAACACGCCGACGCCCACGAAGGCATGACTGCCTTCCGCGAAAAACGCGCCCCGCACTTCAACCGCTGGCTAGAGTAGGGTGGGCTTCAGCCCACCACGCCGCGAGATCGACGTTCCCATACGAGGTACGGTGGGCTGAAGCCCACCCTACATGACTTTTTCGATACCCACTCGCGCGCCGTAGTCCGGTATCCCCGCTTGTGGCGCGCGGCGTGTCCGGTCGAGCAGCACGTTCCCCTCGGGCCAGTGCACTTGCACACTGCCGGCGCGGATCGGCGCGAAGAGCACGCGGCCTTCGTAGCGTCCGGTTTCGCTGATGAGTGCGACGGCGTCGCCGTCGCGCAGACCGAGACGCGCGGCGTCCTCGGCGTTCATCAGGACGGCCTCGCGCTCCGCGCCGGTGATCGCGTCGCGCCGCTCGTGCACCATCGTGTTGAATTGTTTGCCGCGGCGGGTCGTCATTAGAAAAGTCCCGTCGCTCGGCGCCGGGACCGCCGGACGCACCACGCCAAACCGCGCGCGCCCGTCCGGCAGCGGAAAATTCCACCCCGCACAGAGGTGCAGCCCGCCGTACTGAAACTGGTCGCCCCGCTTCGCGAGGTGCTGGATGCCGTCGTAGAAGGGGACGATACGCGCAATCTCCGCGCGTACCTCGGCCGTCGTGCGCAGTTCGAGCGACGGTGCGCGCTCGGGCCGCACGCGCCGCGCAAGGTCGAGGAAGACTTCCCATTCGGGCCGCGCCTCGGCGATGCGCCGCCCGGCGATCTCCGGGCTGAAGATCACGCGCCGCTCGGTGCTTGTTTCCGTGACGCCGCCGGGCGTTTCGTAGCGCGTCGCGGCGGGCAGGAGCAATACGGTGTCCTTCGCATCGACGAGCATTTGCGTGGACACGACGAGATCCATGTGTACCCGCAGCGGAATTTCCGCGAGGCTGGCCTCAACGTAGGATGGGTCCGGCATGACTTCAAGAAAATTCCCGCCGACGGAGAATAAAACGTCGAGTTCGCCGCGATGCGCCGCGTCGATCATTTCCGGCGCGGCCAAGCCCGGCGTCGCGGGCACCTCGAAGCCCCACTGCGCGCCGAGCGCGCCCGCGTTTTCCTCGTTCACCGGCACGCCGCCCGGAAACGCCGTCGCGTAGGCGCCCATCTCCGCGCCGCCCTGCACGCCGGAGTGCCCGCGAATCGGCATCAAGCCGCAGCCTTCGCGCCCCACGAAGCCGCGCGCGAGTGCGAGATTCACGATCGCGCGGACGTTGTCCACGCCGCACACATGCTGCGTGATCCCCATGCTCCAGACGAACACGGCCCGATCCGCGCGACCTAGGCGCTCGGCAAGCTCGACCATTTCCGCTTGGGGCAGTCCGCTCGCGGCCTCGAGATCGCGCCACGGCATCTCGCCGAGCGCGAGGCGCAGCTCGCCAAAACCCGTCGTGTGGCCGTCGATGAAATCCGTGTCGATGCGCCGCGTCTCGACGAGATGCTTTAACACGCCGCTCAGAAACGCCACATCGCCGCCGGTCTGGGTTTGGTAGAAGCGATCGGCAAGTTTTGTCCCGAAGAGCGCACTCTCGACCACCGACGGCACCCAGTAGCGCTCCATGCCCGGCTCGCGGTAGGGGTTGACGACGAGAATCTGCGCACCGTTCTTCTTCGCATAGTGCAGGTACTTCGTCGCGACGGGCTGATTGTTCGCCACGTTACTGCCGATGAACACGATCACCTGCGCGGAAAGCCAATCCGTGTACGAACACGTTGTCGCGCCGACGCCGACCGAGTCTTTGAGCGCGACCGTGCTCGGCGAGTGGCAGACGCGCGCGGCATTGTCGATGTTGTTCGTGCCGATCGCGCGCGTGGCCTTCTGTGCGCAGTAGTAGGCCTCGTTGGGCATGCCGCGGCTCGTGAGATAGAAGGCAAGGCGATCCGGCGCGGCCGCGCGCATGCGCTCGGCAATCAGATTCAACGCGTCGTCCCACGAAACGCGCGAAAAGCCGGGCTCACCACGCCGTCGCAACATCGGCCACGGCAGCCGCCCGAGTTCGCGCAACTCCGCGCTCGTCAGTTGTTGCAGCGCCGACACGTTACCGAGACGCGCGGCGTCCAGCGGCCCCATCGTGTTCAGCTTCAACAGCCGCAGGCGGATGTTGCAGAGGTGCACGCCCTCGAGCGTCCAATCGTGGAGGCCCGTCGTGCCGAGCGCGCAGCCGTCGCACACACCCTCGCTCAGAATGCGCCAGGCATAAGGCAGTTCGCCGCGGTTTTCCGAAATCGCTCGGAAAATTTCCGCGTAATTGTTCGGCCGCTGCTCCCCGATCCCGAAGGGTTTCCAGCTCGCCCAGTTCGCCGGCGTCCACTTCTTCGAAATGCGGCTCATCGTCTCGACTCCGCTCCCACGAAACGCTCTGCGTGACTGTAGACCGTGGCCCGCTCCTCACGGCAGAATCCGGCGACGGCAACGCCGAGCCTCTCCGCAGTCTCGACCGCCAGCGAAGACGCCGAAGACACGGCCAACAGGATTGGCACGCCGGCACGGTATGCCTTGTACACAATTTCATACGACACACGGCCGCTCACCAGCAACACGGCCGCCTCCTGGAGTCGGCCGCTCCGAAGCAGCGTACCCACGGCTTTGTCGACCGCGTTGTGCCGCCCGATATCTTCCTTCACCACCAGCACCTCGCCCCGCGAATCGAAGAGCGCCGCGGCGTGACACCCGCCGGTCGCGCGAAAAATCGGCTGCGCGTCCTGCATCCGCAGCCGCAACTCCGGCACGCGCGCGAGGTCGAGGTGCGCGTCATGTCGCGGCGCGAGCGGCGGGCCATACACTTCAATATCTGCCGGTTCGCGCGTGCCGCAGACGCCGCAGGAAGCCGAGGCCATGATCGTGCGGCGGCCTTCGACCGCCTTGGCGACAAAGGTCTCCGGCACGCTCACTTCGACGCACGCGGGCAATCCCGTTTCCGGGTCGTCCAGCACGTGATAGGCGCAGGGCGCGTCGATCGCAGGAACGATGCCCTCGGTAAACAACAGTCCGCGCGCCAGCGCCTCGTCGTCGCCGGGCGTGCGCATCGTCGTCGTGTACGCCACGCCGTTCAACCGGAGGTGCAGCGGCGCCTCG
>VFKU01000780.1 GCA_009885415.1 Rhodothermota bacterium | reverse complement strand
TATAAGCCTCCTTGCGTGTGTCGTTGAAGAAGGCGTGGTCCGCGCCGGGGTAGATGTGGAACTCGACCTTCTTTCCCGCGGCCTTGATGCTGCCTTCGAGTTCTTTCGCGACCGCCGGCGTCACGAAGCCGTCTTTTTCCGCGAAGAAACCGAGCACGGGGGCCTGCAAGGCCTTGAGGTCCGGCTTCACGTTCGGATGGACGCCGTAATAAATCACGCAGGCCCCCACCTTCGCGCCGTTCGCGCAGGCGGCGTAGAGCGAGAGTTGCCCACCCATGCAAAAGCCGACCGTACCGACCTTCTTCGAAGTGCACTCTGGCTGCGCGAGGACATAATCCACCGCGCCGCGCATATCTTTCTCCGTCTGCGCGATGTTCAGCGCCATCATCAGCTTGCCGGCCTGGTCGGGGCTCTTCGTCATGTCGCCGTGATACAAGTCGGGCGCCAGCGCGCAGAAGCCTTCCTTCGCAAAGCGATCGCACACCTCCTTGATGTGGTCCACCAGCCCCCACCACTCTTGCAAGACAATCACGCCGGGGCCCTTGCCGCTCGCGGGCGCGGCGTAGTAACCGTCGCAGGTCGCGCCGTTGCTTTTGAATTTGACCATCTTGCCCATTTCAACAACTCCTCTTTCTCGACCGACAATTTTGGTTCACGAGATTGCTTCGTCGCACACCCCGCTCCTCGCAATGACAAGTTGGGATGGCGTCATCGCTTTGTTAGTTCTTGAGCACCACTTTCCCGTAGCACTCTCTCCGTTCCATCGCCTCCATCGCTTCGGGGAGTTGCTTCATCGAATAGGTCTTCCAGAGCACCGGCTTGATCTTTTTCTTCGCGTAGGCGTCGTACAGCGCCACTTGCGCCTGCTCGATCAGTTCCGGCTGGTGCGTGCGGTACTGGCCCCAGTGCAGGCCGACGATGGAGATATTCTTGAGCAGGATACGATTGACCTTGATCTCCGGAATCCGGCCGCTGGTGAAACCGATGACCAGCAGACGCCCGTTCCAGTTGATACATTTCGTGCTCTGATCGAAAACGTCGCCGCCGACGGGATCATAGATCACGTCCGCGCCCTTGCCGCCGGTGAGTTCCTTGACCCGCTCGACGAAGTCTTCGGTCGTGTAGTTGATCGCGTGGTCCGCGCCGCAACTGCTGCAGACCTCGAGTTTTTCCGGGGAGCTCGCCGTAGCGATCACGGTCGCGCCGAGCATCTTGCCGAGCTGGATCGCCGCCGAACCGACGCCGCCCGCGCCGCCGTGAACGAGGAGGACCTCGCCGGGCTGGAGCGCCGCGCGGATCTTTACGCCGAAGTACGAAGTTTGATACGTCATCTGGAAGGCGGCCGCGTCTTCGTCGGTCATGCCGTCGGGCACTTTGAAGGTCGTGCCGCGCGGCGCGACACAGTATTCGCCAAACGCGCCAACGCCCGCCATGGTCATCACGCGGTCGCCGACGTTGTATCCGGAGTCCGGCGCGGCCTCGACGATCTCGCCCATGCACTCCGTGCCGGCGACAAAAGGCAGCGGCGGTCGCACCTGGTATTTACCGGCGACGCAGAGAATGTCAGGGAAGTTCAGGCCAGCGGCCTTCACGCGGATGACGGGGTCGCGCCCGGCGGCTATCGGCCGAGCGGTCGCGATT
>VFKU01000648.1 GCA_009885415.1 Rhodothermota bacterium | reverse complement strand
GCACGAGCTGCGCCGGATGTGCGACACCCACCCCGACCCCGACGAGGTCGCCGCGCTCGACCTCAGCGGAAAAATTGCGCAGATGGAAAACGCCAAAAACGCGGCGGCGTGGACCGCAAACCTCATGCAGATGGACAAGCAAATCATGGAAACCATGTTCGCCCGCTTCGGCGTAAAGGCAAAGGGTCAAACCACTTCAACCGCAGAGGACACAGAGGGCGCAGAGGAGGTCAAGGGCGAAGAGATGAGAGGGCAAAGCACAAAGCCCTTTAACACAAATGAAACGAAGAACACGGAAAAGGTCAAGAACGACGACCGCACTGGGCCAGACCCATGAAGCCCCAAGAGCAATCGACAGGATTCGCAAGATTAAAATCGGATTCAAAATCCAATAACTTAATCCTGCAAATCCTGTCCATTGCCCTTCTCTGTGTTCTCCGTGGCTCTGTGCTTAAAAATCACTCCCCGAGGACCTTGAACGTGACGACCAACTCGACGCCATGATCTTCCACCGGGACGCCATCAATTTCCGCATAGGGCTCGATGAACTTGTTCAACGCCGGCCCCGCCTGCTGCGGCACGAGGTTTACATCGCGCCCGTGCGTGAACTTAAACAAATTCGCGGACTGCGATCCGAAATTATATTCATACAACTCCGGGTGCTTGTCCGCCTCGGAGGCGTCGAGCGGAATCCAGCCCGCGCCCTCGGCGTAGAACCGCGCCCAGCAGTGATACGACGGAATCCGCCCCTCAAGCGCGGTCGTACGAATCGGGAAGCCGAACTCGTGGTCCGCCGCGATGCCCTGGTTGCGCATCAGCGCGATGAACATCGAGTGGTAATCGCTGCAATCGCCCGTCTTCGAATCGCAGGCCCAGCGCACATCGCCGATGCCTGCGCCGGGCGCCTTCCAGTTATAGGTGAACTCCTTGATAAGCCAGTCATACGTCATCCGCGCCGCGCGAATCGGCGGCTGGCCGCTCAGTTTCAAGTCGCGCGCGGTGTTCGCCACCGGATCGATCGCGATCGGAATCAGACGGTTCTCGCGCAGGTACGGCGCAAGGTCGCCCTTGCCCTTCGGGTTGTCGGCCAATGACTTGGCCTCCTTCACCACGAGTTCGTCCCGGTGAATCACAAACACGATCTGCGCCCCGAGCGCGCCGTCGCGCAGTTGCGCCGCGAAGGGCGCCGCGAAGCGCTTGTGCCAAATCTTGTTTCCGTATTGCGGCTCGACCGCGATCGCACCGCCCTCGGGATAAACCACCGTTACCTTCGAGACCACCTGCGCGTCCGTGTCCTGCGCGACCGGAAGCCACAAGTCGACCACGCGCGCGGACTCCGGAATGTGCTTGAGCGCCGCCGTGTACGTCAGCTCGACGTCGCGCTTCAGCGGGCTGATGCCCGTATCGGCCAGCGCAACCGACGACAAAAGACCGAAAGAGAGCACATAACCCGGAACGCGTATCGCGTACCCAAATACACGGAGCGCATGAAGCATGTGATCTCCTCCGAAAAACCCCGGGCGCGGTGCGCCCGCTCAGACCTGATCCATCGGGATCGCTTCGTCCATCAGCATGATCGGGATATCGTCGCGGACGGGATAGAGGAATTTTCCGTCCTGCCGGAGAAGACCCGCGTCAATGGTCTCTTCGATTTTCGCGCCAGCGCGGTTCTTCAGGCGGCCCGCCTTGATCGCACCATTGATCTTGTCGAGCACGTCCGCGCCCACCGGCTTCACCGCCGTTTTGTTCTCCGGGCACACCAGTATGTCGAGCAGTTCCTGATCCACCATGTCCGCGCGGGCTCCTCTTGGGTCGTTGGAGATCCTATTGTAGCGCAACAATCCGGGAGATGATACTCCAGAGCTTCCGCCGCCGTAGCGAGGAACCCTTCACGATTCCGTCGCGCCGCGCGCCTTCAAAAACTCAAACACCTCGTCACGATCATGCGCCGCGGCGATGCCCAGCGGCGTCTTGTGGTCGTGCGCGCGACGCACATTCACGTCCGCCCCCGCATCCACGAGACGCTGGACCACCGGCAGATGCCCATTGCGGACCGCGGCAAACAACGGCGTCGTGCCCAGATTGCTCGCGGCATCCACCTGCGCGCCGCGCTCAATTAGAAACACCGTCGCGTCATCATAGCCGCTCTGCGCGGCGAAGTGCAGCGGCGTAAACCCGACCTTCGTGCGCGCCTCGATGGAAAGCCCCCGATCCAAAAACATGCGGAGCAGGCCGACATCTCCCACCCACGCCGCCACATGCGTCAGGCTCGAACCGCTGTCGTTCACCGCCTCCGCGTCGGCCCCCTTGCTCAGCAGGTATTGCACCAGCGCGTCGTCGCGGTTCGCCGTCGCCAGATGCAGCGGCGTGTCGCCGCGATCGTTGTGCGAGTTCGGATCGGCGCCATTGCCGACCAGCACCGCGACTGCCTCGCGCTGGCGCGCGACGACCGCGAAATGTAGCGGCGTGCAGCCGCGCTCATCGCGCAGATCGATGTCCTCGCCTTGGAGGATCAATTTCTCGATCGTGTCGATACGCCCGGATCGCGCGAGTTCGTGCATCGGAATCACGAGACGCACAAAGCGGCCTGCGAAAATGCCGAGGCCAACCACGGCAATACCCAGCACTACCATCGAGACGCCCAGAATGGTCCCCGCCTGCGGCTCGCCGATGGCGCCGAGCCGTGCAGCCTCGAGCCAGGCATCGATCTGCTCACGCTCCACCCCAGCGCCCCGGAAGATCAGCCATGTCGCGCCCAGCAATACCAAAAACCAGCCGCCCGTGATGATCACTTTCGGCCCAATGCCCGGTTTTTCGTGCGCTTTCGGTGCTTGCAAGTTCGTCTGCGTAATGTGCCGGACCGCCTCACCGTCGCCCGGCTCGCCTTCGAAAAGCCGCGCGTGGCAATAGGTGCAAACCCGCGTGCCCGCCGGCAAGGACTCGCCGCAGGAAGGACAACTGATTTCTTTTTCGGTGCTCTTCGCTCCCCGTTTACGTGGCCGAAAATCCCCCCGGGCATGTGCGACCCGCGTCGGTGGCGCGAGGGCCGGGCGCGACGGAGCAAGCGGAGCGACCACGGTTAGCGCCGCTTCCGAAACCTCGTCCGTTCCCATCCTCCGCTGGATTTCATCGTCCTCGGGGGGCGTGATCGGTTCTTCCTCTTTCAACCCCGCGGCGATATCGCGCAACGCATTGACCGCGGAAAGATTCGGACGATCAAGATGGCCCAGCGATCCGGCGGATTCCTCAGTGGGCGTTTCCGCATCAGAGGGGAATTCCTCCGCGATCTCTTTCAAATACGAATCAGGGACGATCGAGGTTTCTTCGCTGGACAAGAGATCATGTCCGGGAGCTTCGAGATGCGGCGATGTCTCGACGCGCTCCTCCTCCAGACTCGACCGCCTCAACGCCTCCTCAAAAATCTCGTCCGTAGCACGGCCCTCGGCCGGCGTGTTGATCTCGATCCAGCGCGTGTCCACCGGCTCGATGTCCCCCGCCGGCTCGTTGTCCGCGAAGGCGCCTTCCCACAACACGTCCGCCCTGGATCGCGGACGCGCGGCGGTTGTGGGCTGGTCGATCGCAGCGCGCGCCTGAATCAGATCGGTGTACTGACGATCGAGCGCGAAATAGCGCTCCTTGAGTTCGGCGCGGCGCGGCGCATGCGCGGGATCATTGCGATCCATACTGTTGTATTCGCGGCGAATGCGGAAGTATTCGGCGAGGAGCCGCTGCGCGTCGCGGCTCACGCGCTCTTCGGGCCGGATGTGTTCGTCTTGGGCCATGGGATTCGTTGCCTACAGTGCGTGTCCTGGCAACGCCGTCTCCCTCCGCAGAGAGACGTTAGTCTAGTAAATACCGGCGCGGATTACAAACGGCCGATGGTTTTTCAGGTCAAAAAACGATAACTCGGCCCCGGGTCTTCGGTGTCAATCGCGCGCCGGCAAGTCACGATTGGAGAGCCTCGCGCCCCGCGCTACAAGCGCCCGCGCGAGCGCCGCAAAATCGTCCAGGGAAACCGTCTGCGGCCGACGGCCGGGATCGATGCCGACTTCCTCGAAGGCTTCGATGATAGTGTCCGCGGGCAGTCCGAGCGCGGGCGTTTTCGCGACGGAATTGCGCAGGGTCTTCCGGCGCATGGTGAAGGCGAGACTGACAAGACCGAGCAGGAACTTCGTATCGAGGCCGGGGTAGCGCGGCTCGCGGCGGTTGCGCAGGCGGACGATGCAACTGTCCACCTTGGGCCGCGGCGTGAAACACGTGCGCGGCACTTTGTGCACGATGTCGACTTCGGCGTAGAGGTTCGACGCGATCGTCAGCCGGCTGTATTCCGCCGTGCCCACGGCGGCGACCATCCGCGCGCCGACTTCCTCCTGCACCATGATGACCATGCGATCGAAGAAGAGCGGGCACTCCCAAAAGTGAAACAGGATCGGCGTCGTGATGTAGTACGGCAGATTCGAGACCAGCTTGAGCGTGCCCGCGCCAGGGAGGTGCTCCGCCACCAGATCCTCGACGGGGTGATTGAGAATATCGCCGCGAAAAAGAATGACGTTTGGCGCGTCCGCGAAGCGCTCCTCGAGACAAGGCATGAACGCTTTGTCTATCTCGACCGCCAACACGCGGCGCGCCCCCAGCCGCAGCCGATCGGTGAGCGCGCCGAGGCCCGCGCCGACTTCGACGACGTCGTCCTCGGGAGCGAGCGCAGCCGCTTCCACCATGATGCGATTGATGTTCTCGTCGAGCAGCAAATTCTGCCCGAGCGCCTTTTTGAACCTAATGTCGTATTTGGAAACGAGATCGCGCAGCGACATGGAATCACCCCAGCCAGCAGACAGGGTATGCGCTGGGACAGGATCGCTGCAAGCCCTTGAAGACCAGTCACCTTTGATGCCCTCGCCGCGCCTTGTTATGATCGCGGCGGAGTCCTCATCGTGTCGCACCTGATTATCGAGCAGCCGGGTATGCCCGCCATCACCGTCGAGCTCAAGACGGCGGAGACCACACTCGGCCGTGCCGAGGACAACAAGGTCCCGCTCGTCGCCGAGGAAGTCTCGCGCTATCACGCCAAGATCGAGCTGCGCGACGACCAGACCCTGCTCCACGACCTAAAGAGCTTGAACGGCACCTACGTCAACCGCCAGCGCGTCGCGCAACGCCTCCTCAGCGACAACGACGAAATCATGCTCGGCAGCCGCTGCCGCATGACCTTCCACGAAGATTCGCCCGAGGTCCTCGAGCGCCGCAAGCGAGAGTCCTCCTTGAAAATCGAGGTGCGCAAGATCGCGGCGGACATGGACAATGTCACCGCGCAAATGACGATGATCGGGACGCGATCGTCCAGCGCCCCCAAGCCCCAGGCCGCCTCCACGTCTACACCGGCCCCGGCGCCCGCGCAAGGCCCCGGCCAGGATCAGCTCCGCCACGCTTTCCGCCGGCTTAACGCGATCTACAAGGCGTCGCAGATTATCTCTTCGGACTTCGACCTCGACAAGCGCATCTCGCGCGTGCTCGATCTAGCGATGACCGAAATGCGCGCCGATCGCGGCTTCCTCATGCTGCGCG
>VFKU01000349.1 GCA_009885415.1 Rhodothermota bacterium | reverse complement strand
GCGGCCGATGTGGTCGCTCGCGTCGACTTTGAACGACGCGATCACGTCCACGATGCAGCCGGGATAAATCAGGCCGTCGAGACCGGCGAAGTCATTCAGCGAGAGCGTCACCGCGCGCTTACCCGACTCCAGATGCGCGGCCAACAACAGCCCCGAGCTGCTCGAGGGGAAGGTGTCCTTTGTGAAGGGCTGCTCGGGAATGACCGGCAGGCTCAGCACGCGGCCGACGACCTGCGCCGGGTCTGAATAATATGACGCGGGAGCGCTCTCCCTGGGCACCACCTTGCTCACCAGGTCTTCCTGGCGCACGGTTTCCATGGCCTTCAATTCGCGCGCAGCGACAATTATTGTCACATCCTTGTCCCTGCCGGGGACTGCCGCCTGGATGCCCTGTGCGCTCAAGCTCGCGGTAAGCACCGCGGCGGCCACGGCCGCAATCACGCCGAAGAGTGCGAGAAATATGATTGACCAGCGAATTTTCATTTTACCTCTCCTGGAACTTTTTGCCGGAATCCCCGGCCACCCGATTCGTTGACCCCTACCGTGTTACGCAAGAACCACACCAACACTCATGGACTCTCCCGGGCCATCGTCGCCGATGTCCGCAGGTTGTTACCTAGAAAACCAGCGTCAAGGAACAGGCCGGTCAGCATTACATTGCGCACGGGCACGCTGACGTTGACGGTCACCAGGTCGCCCGCCTCCAAAACCGAAGTATCCGCCGGCGTAATCGTGACGGTGGCCCCAGTGATTCGGAACTGCGTCATCAGCGTGTTCACCGCGGCCAGCGCGTCTGCCGGCGTCCGGTCGGGCAGGACGGCAATGCGCGCGCCTTCCCGGGCCCCGTTGTTCACCTGCTGAATCCTGTGAAAGATCCAGCCGAATTCCATCATCGCGAAGGTGACGAAGAGCAGCAGGAGAATGACCACCGCCGTTTCAACCAGCGCCAGCCCGCGCTCTTCGCTAAACCGCCCAACCCTCATGCGTTCCACAGCATCACCCCCACCGCGGCGAGCACTACGCCGCTAAAAATCGAGACCCCGTATGGCATTTGGAGCGGCGCCACGTCGTCCAGCGGCGCAAGCACCGGCCGCTGGCCCAGCACAATCGAACCCATCCACACCTGCGCGAGCTGACCCATGCGCGCCGTCGTATACCTAAACTTTTTCTGCCAGGCCGCCTGCGCCAATCCGAGCGCCGCACCGGCCAACACCACCATCAAAAGCACCGCGACACCCTGGGCGAGGCCAAGCCAGGCGCCAATCGCGCCCATCAATTTGGCATCGCCCGCGCCGCCGCCGGCGTAAAGAAAGAGAAGCACGAAGGGCAGCGCCGCGATAACCGCGCCGCTCAAACTCGTTGCCGCACCGAACACACCCCCGGTTCCGATGTTCCACGCCAAACCCGCGACAAACAGCGGAAGCGTCAGCACATTGGGGATGCGCCGCGAATGCAGGTCCCACCCCGCCGCGACCAGTGAGGCGCCGAGAACGGCGCCCCACTGGATAAGCAACGCGTTGTTTCCCGCGAGGGAAAGTCCGCTGTGCTCCGCGGCGTGTAGCAGGTTTGGAATGAATCCAAACATGGATGCTTAGTTGATCCCGGTGATGACGCCCGTAACCGACGTGAAGCGGCCACGGATCGCCAGCGAGAGGGCAGCGATGGCGGCGACGAGGGCCGCAACGATCAGGGCGGTCATCACGGCGTATTCCACCGTTTCCATACCGCGCTCGTCCGATACGAACTGCTTGAGAGACTTCAACATGACTTTATTTACTCCTTCGTTGTGGGATGGAGACCTGTGGCCTCCTGAACCCTATGAACAGCGGATGCGACATGCACCCGCTATATAACCTGGTGTTTAGTTGATCCCCGTGATGACGCCCGTCACCGCGGTGAAGCGGCCGCGAATCGCCAGCGAAAGCGCCGCAATCGCGGCCACCAACGCAGCAACGATCAGGGCGGTCATCACGGCGTATTCCACCGTCTCCATACCGCGCTCGTCGCTCATGAACTTCTGAATCTGGTTCAACATGTTTTTTCCCTCCTTTCGTTATGAAGTATCGAAATCCTTTACGTGGCGGCCGCTATTCGCGGCCCGCCTCGGATTTAGAAGTGAATTACTTGCGTCAACGAACCCAAGTCGCCGTTCAGCGCCGCGCCCAGGCTGGCCAACGCCGCGAGGACCGCGCCGACCATCAGGGCCGTCATCGCCGCGTGTTCCACGCCTTCGAAGCCGTCGGCCTCGCGCACCAACCCGCCATTCGCTTTACGCACTTGACTCATGACTGAACTCCTTTGGTTCATCGCACCGGGGTTCGTTCACCCCGTCATGACCACTTCGCCAAACTCGCCGCTCTTCGCTTCTTCGAGCCGCTCGCGCGCCAGAGACAACAAGCTCTGCGCCGCGTCGTCCGTCGGGTACGTCGCAATCGAGAACCGCAGGTCGATGCGCTCGGCGCAAAAGGCCTTGAAGCGATCCACCGCCCGATTGGCGTCCAGAAGCGTCGTGTGCGGCATCAGAATCGCCAGGCCCTCGTCGAGCACGAAGATCTCGTCGCACTCGCGCAGAGACTCGTCCAACAACTGCCTCACGCTCACTCCAGACTGCGTCGGCGCCACCATCACGACCGAAACGTAGAACCGATACCGCGCCGCCAGCCGTTGCTCGTGCTCCAACTGACGTTCCAAATCGAAGTCTTGCGTCATGTCGCCCTGGCCCCAATCCCCGCGCTGACTCGCCACGCGTGCAGCCTATAAGGCAAGCACTGTGCCAGCGGACTCGAACACCAATGAACAAGAGCCCTAAGCCACTGAAATCAGGCGACTTGCAGCATCCGCCGAAATTTTCGGCGCTCTCAAAGACCGCTTTCCGTCAAAGAAAATTGCCCAAGCTGAGCACGGCGTACTCAAATCTCGGCGACGACCGTGAGCAAAGCTCAGAGGTCACTTCGCCGAGTATTCACGCGTGACAAACTCTTGAAATACAACGCGCAACAAGAAGGGATGGACGCTCGACACAGGACCGCAGGGGAGGGTCGCGCTCCCGCACGACCGAATTGCCTTAAAGCGGTTTAGGAAAAACTGTAGCCGAACAAAAAACGGTCTGGATAGCAGCTACAGTTTTTCTTAAACTGCTCTAGTGTAGACCTGAGGTCGCGCGGGAGCACGACCCTCCCCTTGCGGTTACGGAGCGATCGTGAGAACGGGCGGGATTGTCGCGGCGACTTAGCTGGCGGCGCGGGTGTCGAGGTGGTAACGCTCGATGCGGCGGCGCAGGGTGTTGTAACTGATGCCGAGGATCTGCGCGGCCTTGCGGCGGTTCCATCGCGTCTCGGAGAGGGCCGCAAGAATGACACGCCGCTCGCTCTCGTGGTAGCGATCCCCGATGCCGGCATCGGCCACCGCTTGCTCAGCGCCGACGAAGGCCGAGGTCAGATTTTTCTCGTCGCCGCTGACCACGTAACGTTTGATCGCCACCTCGAGCTCGCGCACGTTGCCTGGCCATCCGTATTCCGTCATGCGGCCCAGGGCATGGGGCGGCAAGGTCGCGGTGCGCCCACCGGTGAGCGGCGCGTATTTCGCCAAAAAAAATTCCGCGAGAATCGCAATGTCTTCGGGGCGATCGCGCAGCGGCGGCAATTCAATGGTGTAACCGTTCAGGCGAAAGTACAAGTCACGACGGAACCCGCCGGCCGTGTAGAGCCCTTCGTGCGGCAGGCTCGTGGCCGCGATCAATCGCAAGTCCCAGCTCTCGGCGCCGGGCGAGTCCGGCTCGAGCACTTCAAGCAGGCGGGCCTGTACGGACGGACTCATTTCGGATATTTCGTCGAGCAGCAGCGTGCCGCGCGAGGCCAACGCAAGCCGCCCGGGCCGCGCTCGCCGCTCGTCCGCCGGCGACGCGGCGTGGCCGAAGAGTTCGTCTTCGAGCATCGCTTCAGGAAAGGAGGGGCAACTGACTTTTACGAAGGCGCCGGGCCGCGAGGCGCGCATCGCCTCGTGAATCAGGCGCGCCACAACATCTTTGCCAGTGCCGGTCTCCCCGTGAATCATCACGGGCATGTTCGAGCGCGCCGCCTCGACAATCTCGCGCCGCACGCGCTCGCTCGCGGGTCCGCGCCCCTCGAAAGTGGCGTTGTTCTTCACGCCGCCGAGCACCGCGTTGTCCACTGCGGCTGACAGAATTCCGCCGGTGCTGCGTTTCCAGCGGGTCTGCTCAAGAGCCTGATGAACTTTATGCGTCAGCCAGGTCCCCGTCACGGAGCGCGGCAGGCAATCGAAAGCCGCCTCGCCGGCCATCTCGTAGGCGTCGGACAAGTGGCCTTCGTGGGCCAGCAGAATCAATGGCACTTCGATCGCGAACATGTGCAGTCGATCGACCCGATCCGCGGCGTCGGAATAGCTCTCGGGAAGGTTCGCGAGCACGACATCGTAACCCGCCGGCGCCTGCGCACCCGGCACCTCAGACGCATGCGACACGGCAATTCCCGCGTCGGCCAGGCTTTCTTCCTGGTCGTGCGAGAGTGTGTGCTCGTCTCCGATCACCAATGCGACGCCGAGATTCATGTGCGCTGCCCCGAAAGCCGAGGCCCTCTCCGGAGTACCGGTTTCGTGTGACCCGCTCGCGCCTAATTGCGTCGTGGCGCCAAGTTGGGCACACCTTGTCGCGAACAAATGAGCAACCAGAGTGCCAAGATTCAGGGCAAATGCGCACACTGCGATTTTCAATTACAAAGGCTTTAAAAAGCGCGACTTCGCGGAAAAGCGGTGCGGGAAAAGTGCGAAATTAAGAGGGAGCTTTATGGGATCCAGCGCACGAATAGGAACACTGCGACAAATTGCGGCGCTAAATCTTGCGGCCAACGCCCTGCCAGTACGGCTCGCGCAGCTTGCGCTTGAAGAGCTTGCCGGAGTCCTCGCGCGGCAGGCCGCTGCGGAATTCGATCGTGCGCGGAACTTTGTAGTCCGCTACGCGCTCGCGCAGATACGCGCGAATTTCGTCCGCGTTCAGCGTCACGCCCGCCTGCGGCTCGACGACCGCCATCACCGACTCGCCGAAATCGGGATGCGGAATCCCGAACACGGCACAATCGTGCACGCCGGGGAAATTGATGAGCACCGACTCGATCTCCGCGGGATAGATGTTCACCCCGCCGGAAATGTTCATGTCATTGGCGCGATCGCAGAGAAAGAGCAGCCCCTCCTCGTTCAGGTAACCGATATCGCCGCACGTGATCAGCCCCTCGCGCTCGATGCGCCGCCGCTTCTCGGGGTCATTCTGGTACGTGAAATCGGTCGAGGAGTGGAGCCGGGCGTACACCTGGCCGGGGACTCCCGGGGCGCATTCCCTGCCCTGCTCGTCCAAAATCTTCACGGTCGCCTCGGGCACGGCCTTGCCGACGGTGCCGGGACAGCGCAGGGCATCGGCCGAGGAGCAATGAGTGACCGCGCCCATCTCGGTG
>VFKU01000444.1 GCA_009885415.1 Rhodothermota bacterium | reverse complement strand
TCCGCGGCCGGTGAATTTGGTGGTGAAGAAGGGATCGAAAATGCGATCGAGGGTGGCCTGATCCATGCCGCAGCCGGTGTCGGTCACTTCGAGGAAGACATACTGGCCGGGTTCGGAGGGATCGTTGGGCGCGTAGGCGCGCAGATCGTCGTGCGTGCAGTGTTCGACGCCGGAGCGCAGGGTGATGACGCCGGGATTCTCGCCGAGCGCATCGGAGGCGTTGCTGATGAGGTTCATAACGACCTGCTGGATTTGCGCGGGGTCCACCTGGATCGGCGGGGCCTGGTCGTCCAGTTCGTATCGCAGCACGGCCTTCTTGGAGAGCGCCGCCTGGAGCAGCTTGGCCATCTCGCGGACCATCTCGCCGAGGCGGATGCTGCGGACGGCGAAATTGCCCCGGCCGGAGTACGCGAGCATTTCGTTCACCAAATCGGCGGCGCGGCGCCCGGCGAGGGCGATCTGGCTGACGCTTTCGTGTATCGGGCCTCCCACCGGTGCGTCCATGAGGACGAGCTCGGCGTTGCCGAGGATGCCCATGAGCAGGTTGTTGAAGTCGTGCGCGATGCCGCCGGCGAGGACGCCGAGGCTCTCCAGTTTTTGGGCGTGCTGCATCTGTAGCTCGATGGCGCGGCGTTCGTCGTCAGCCGCTTTCCGTTCGGTGATGTCCTGTATGGTGCCGACTGCGCGAAGCGGGCTGCCGCTGGCGTCGTAGTCGATGATGAACTGTGCATGCAACCATTTGATGCGGCCGTCGGGCATCTTCATGCGGGAATCGAGTCCAAAGGAGGTCTTCGCGGCAATGGACTGCTTGAAGCTATGGTCGAAGAGATCACGATCTTCGGGATGGACGAGACCCAAGAACCCCTCGTAGGTCCCGTCAAACTCGCTCCTGTCGATTTCGGAAATCCGGTAGAACTCGTCCGACCATACGAGTTGGTTTTTGGTGAGGTCGAGTTCCCCGCTTCCGAGCTTCGCGTTGCGCTGCGCTTCGTTCATGCGATCCACGTTTCGCTGGGCGGCGTCCTCGGCCAGCTTGCGTTTCGTGGTGTCGATGACCACGGAGACTCGGGGAAAGAGTTTATCGGGGTAGAGGCGGCTGAACATGACGTGCGCCCAGCGCGGATTACCGTCCAAGTGGTTCATACAGACGTCTTCGAGCACGATGGGGGACAGGTGTTCGTTTTGTTCATCGAGGCGGTGGAGCGCGTCTACAATTCTGTCCTTGTCCAGTCCGGCGAAGAGCAGATCGACGACTTCGACGCGGTCACGCCGGTTGATTTCGGCGGAGTCGGCCAGTCCAAAAATCCGCAGCATCGCCTGATTCACAAAGGTGAAGCGCTGCCCGTCAAAGAGGGTGATGCCGACGATGGAGCTCTCGGCGACGCTCCGGAATTTATCTTCGCTTTCGCGCAGGGCCTTCTCGGCGAGGTGGCGCTTGGCGACATTGCGCGCGTTCCAGAGCAAGTGTGTGCAATTGCCCTCGGGATCGAGGATCGGCTCGATTGAAACTTCGAGCGCGGTTTCGGCGTCGTTCACCAGGAGGGGGAGCGTGTAGGAAACAGTGACGCGCCGCTCGGCGGCCTCCCGATACTTGGGGGATTCCGCTGCGATGCCCTCGGTCGAAAAGCCCAGGCTGGCGAGATACTCGCCGCGCTCATACCCCACGATGCCGTCCGGACCCGGAGGAAAGGTATGGCGCATGTATTTGGTGTAGGTCCGATTCGCCGCTTCGATGATGTAACGGTCTGGACCTTCGACGCGGAACAGGACTTGCAGATCAGAGGTGCTGTTGAAGATGAGCGCGAGGCGTGCTTCGCTTTGCCGCAGGGACGCTTCGGCCCGTTTTCGCACGGTCACGTCGCGGGAGACAGCGAGCATGTGCTTGACGCAGCCGGGCTGGGCAACGTTCCACAGGGGGGCCGCGGTCTGCTCCATCCAACGGCGCGTACCGTCGATGCCGATGATCTCGAACTCTTGCACCGTCGTTTTTCCTTGGAACACGTCCGCCACGCCGACGCGAAATTTGTCGCGGTATTCGGGCGCCAGCAGATCGAGCGTGTTGGTGCCGCGGACGTTTTCGAGGGAGTCCGCGCCGATCATGATCAGTCCGGCGGGATTCATATCGAGCAGCGCGCAGTTCTCGTCGAGAAGGTGTACGCATTCGGGTTCGGCGTCGACGACGGCGCGCAGATGTTCTGCACTCTGACGCAGAGATTGCTCTGATTCGTGGAGGTTTGTCGTGTTCTGGACGGCCCCGACCAGACGGATTGCCTTGTCGTTCTCGAAGACCGCTTCGCCGGCGCTGCGGATCCAAATTTTCCGGCCCTTGGCCGTGGTGACTTCAGCCTCGAAATACCACGGCGAGCGGGTCGCCACTGCGCGATCGGTCGCGGCTTGAAAGGCGATCTGGTCTTTCGGCGACAAGAACTCGCGCGCCCACTCAGCCGTGGGTTGGTAGTCGTCCGGGACTTCGTGGATGCGCCGGACTTCATCGGACCAACGGACGACGTTCGTCCGGAGATCGAACTCCCAGCCGCCCACGCGCGCGAGCTGCTCGGTGCGGCGGAACATGATCTCGCGATCGCGCAGAGCGTTTTCGGCGAGCTTGCGCGCGGTCGTGTCCACGCATACGATGAGTCGGGGGAAGGGTTGGTCGGGGAACAGCCGGCTCACGGTCATTTGCGCCCAGCGATCGGTGCCGTCCTTGTGTCGAAGGCGCTGATCTTCGACCACGGCGGGTCCTGTCGGGCCCTCGCCGCCGTCCAGTCGGCGTATCGCGGCAAAAATGGACGCATGCTGACCATCGGGCATGAGGAGCTTGGTGACGCTTTCGCGATCGAGCGCCTTCAGCTCGTCGGGCGTGTATCCGACGAGATCAATCATCGCGTCATTGGAGAAGGTGAATTTGCCGTGGTCGGAGATCGCGATACCGACGAGGGTATTCTCGGCTACACGGCGGAACTTTTCCTCGCTCTCGCGTCGCGACTCCAGGGCCAGGTGACGTTCCGTAGTATCCGCGCACATGAACAGCCGGGGGAAGATTTTGTCCGGGTAGAGCGGACTGATGGTCAATCGCGCCCACCGGTCGCTGCCATCCTTGTGTCGGAAGAGGACGTCCTCGAAGATAATCGGGTCGGTCGGGCCTTCGCCGCGATCGAGCCGGCGGAGTGTATCGTTGACGAGCGCGTAGCCGTCTCCCATGAGCACCTTGGCCGCGTCCTCGTGTTCGAGTGCATTGAGTTCGTCGGGGGTGTATCCGATGAGTCGACGCATGGCGTCATTAAAGAAAATGAATTTTCCGTGGTCACCGATTCCGATGCCGACGAGCGAGCTCTCGGCGATTCGGCGAAATTTCTCCTCGCTTTTGAGTAGCGCTTCCTGTGCGAATTTCGCTTCAGTGATGTCTTCCTGGACGCACACGTAGAAGGCATTGCCCGGGCCGTCGAGGGGGGTGATGCGCGCGTGGGTCCAGAATTCGGTCCCGTCTTTCTTTCGGTTCTTGAATTCACCGAACCACGACCCTTCAGTGCGAATGGGATCGGCGATTTCATCGGAACGCCGATCGAATTCCGGAGTCGCCGGATAGTTTAGGGTTGAGACGTTTTGCCCGATGAGTTCGCCCGTGGCATACCCAAACATCGTATCGAAAGCCGGGTTTGTATAGAGGATGTTACCGGCTTCGTCGGTCGTATTCACGCCTTCCTTCATGCTCGCGAAGATTTTGGAGTGCGTGTTGAGGGCATCTTCGTTTTCCTTCATCGCCGTGATGTCCGTGAGCGTGCCGACGAAGCCCGCGAATTTTCCGGTGGCGTCGCGTTCGAGAACGCCGCGATCGAGCACCCAAACGATATTTCCGTTGGCGTGAAGGAAGCGGTATTTGCGGTGGTCAGAGACATTCTTGTCGACGACCGAGTTCCAGGCCGCGGCGACGTCTGCTCGGTCGTCGGGATGGACGGCGTTGAGCCAGCTTCGGAGGTCGATCGGGCCTTCCTTGATGCCCGTAACACGCGCGGCCTCCTGATTGCTGAAGGTGACGCGCCCCTCAAGGTCGAGGCGGAACATACCCGTGGGCAAGGCCTCCATAATTGCGGCGAGTTGGGCGCGGCTGGATTGCACTTCGCGCTCGGCCTCCTTGCGTTTGGTGACATCGAGCATGATGCCTTGCAGCCTGATGGGCTTGCCGGTCGCGTCCTTCACGACCTTGACGATGTCATCGATCCATACAATCTCTCCGTGCGAATGCCTCGCACGATAGTCCAGCCGGTGATCTTCGCCGCTTGCGCTGGCGGTCGAACACACCCGGACGGTTTCCTCGCGATCCTCTGGATGAAGTAGAACCTCCTCCCAGAATTTCGGCTGCTTCCATTGTTCGACGGTATAGCCGAAAAGCTTCTCGGCGTAAGGACTCACATAAGTGAAGCGGGCGTCGAGCGTGGCCTCCCATATGAGCGCTTCGACGCCGCCGACGATTTCGTCGAGCCGGGCCGCGGTTTCGCGCAGTTGCTGGTCTTGGCTCCCGACTATCCCGAGCAGATTCCTGCGGACCCGGAGCGCGATTACGGTGAGGATGGCGACCACCACTGCGGCTACCGCGAAGAAAAGTTTGAAGGTAACACTGAGCGTATCTGAAGTCGCGGCGGCGTCTTGGGCCATGGCGGAGACGGGCGCGAGGAGCGCGGCGGCGAAGGGCACGGCGAGACCCATCGCGGTGTGCCGCGCGGCATAGGCCCGGCTTGAATCAGCGTGCACTCGTGGCCCTCTGCCCTCGGGCGACTCCGGCGAAAAATGGGCCGGCCCACGCATACGAAGGAGCTCGACGCGGAGTATAGACGGAGGGTGCGGGATGGGTCATCTTTTGGGATCGCGAGGGACCAACGAGACGAAGAGGCCGGAAGGAATCAAAGGAGCGACCGCGCGGGCATTTTTTTGGGCAAGGCTGAAATCGGATTCGTGGCGAGGCCAGGGAACACAGTGGTTAGGGGGCGGAGGGCTGCTCTGGGAGCCGCCGGAGGGTGCGTATAGCCAAGGCCGTCGCCGACAAGGGCATGACGCATCCCACCTTGGTTCCCGGCCCGCGCGGGTATACTGGCTGAAGGAATGAGGGACGAGTCGAGGTGTAGCCAGGCTGCTCCAATTCCCGCAGGATTGAAGAATATCCTGACCGCTATTTATAGGGGTTCGACCCATGCCAATCTGGCTTTGGATACTGCTGGTTCTTGTTGCGATGTTCATCGGCGCGAGTCTGTTTTGGCGTTACGGTTCGCGCAGAACGAGCGCGCCGTGTCCCGTGTGGCTGGCGTGGATGCTTGCGCCGAGCGTCGGGGAGAGACCGATCGGGCGCGGGGGCGCGATTGATGAAATGGCGCTTGAGCCCG
>VFKU01000816.1 GCA_009885415.1 Rhodothermota bacterium | reverse complement strand
TTCTAGCGTCTCCTTGACCTCGGAGACGCGGGGGCCATCTGTCGAGAAAGGCTCATCGCCAGCATCCGGCGTCGAGGACAAAGAACGGCGCCAGATCGGCGGAGTGAGGATCCGAGATAATCGGTTCACAAAACTCATATCCGTGAAAGGTTACCACGTTCCGAATTTCAATTAAACAAAGAAATGTAAAGCGCCTGTCAAGATTCTAGTTCACAGATTCGCTACCCCAGAATCTTTGTCGATCCCGAAAACTTGTGCCTGTTTTCGGGCGACGACATACAGGATTAGTCTCAGGTTGGCGGCTATGCCGAAATTGCCGCTAGATCTGCTTGCGCATCCGCTCATAAAACAGGAAGATTTTGACTTTCTCCAGACAAACTCCTACAGGCGCACGCTTTCCGAGTTCCCATTTGGAGAGCGTCGACGGATCCACGCCAATGATTCGGGCTGCTTCGGACCAGGAGAATCCAAGGGCCTGTCGGTGCCGACGAAGCTGATCGCCGATTGTCTGGCCGTCCGGTCTGGGGTCGTAGCCGAGGAACTCGATAACCGCCGGCCACGCGCGTAGGTCCGGACTGGAATGATGTTTCTCCCAGTTGGTGATGGTATTCGTAGTGACCCTGAGCCGCCGGGCAAGGTCTTTCTGGTAGAGCCCCAGGTCCAGTCGGCGAGCGCGGATGTGGTCGCCAACGATCTTCAATTCCGTTGGATATGCGGAATCATTGGGTTTTTTCGTGCTTAGGGTCGAATGGCAAAAAGGCAACGCGTCCCTGCCCGTTCATGAAGTCACGAACAACCAGACGATCGAGGCCAATCACATCTATGTCATTCCGCCCGACACGGGCCTGACCATCGTCGAGGGCGTGTTGAAGCTTGTGCCGCGTCCGAAGGTGCGCACCCCGCATCGGCCCATCGATTCCTTCTTTGAATCACTGGCGCAGGACTAGCGCGAGGGGGCCATTGGTATCGTGCTGTCCGGCACGGCGTGCACCGCGAGCGCTGCCTTGCGCCCCGCATTCTGGGGCCTGGGATCCAGCGTCCTCGCGTCTCGGTAGCGCTCAAGAATGTTCTGCACCGTTCCCTTGGGGATTCGCAAGCGCTCGGCGATCTGCCCCATGGACGGCCGTCTTCCATGCGTGCGGTCACGACACGCTTGCGAAGGTCGAACGGTGTAGGTCCGATGCCCACAGAATACCCTCGTAGGCATAATAAATTAAAATGCTCTAGGCAATAATCCTCAATGAAAGTAGCGGTCGTGTCGGTATCCTGAAAACCAGATTTATCAACGCATTTTATGGTTTTTACCCAATCCCTAACTAATCTTTACCAAAGATTTACTAAAGCAGTTTACCATTGTCACTCCATACGCAAAACGGGACCTGATGTAACCGTATATGCTTTTTCGTCGGAATGACTAACAGAGTCGCGCTAATCTGTGTGGTCAACGCCGTGTGACG
>VFKU01000206.1 GCA_009885415.1 Rhodothermota bacterium | reverse complement strand
GAAGATGCGCGCGCCGGGCAACTCGGCGGCCATGGCCTCTGGGGAGAGTCCCTTCAGGGTGCGCGAATCGCCGATGAGGACGAGGTCGGCGCGGTCGCGCGCCGCGCATTTGATCGCCCAGAAAGATTTTGGCGCGAGACCCTGCTGATCGCCGTGGCGCGCGAAGCCGATGGCGGCGAGGAGGACCACGGTGATGAGTCCGGCGTGGACGCTGCGCTCGCGGAGGATTTGGCGCGGGGTCATCGGCGTGGGGCCCTAGAACTGGAAGTAGATGAAGACATTGTCGGGGCCCCGGAGATAGACGCACGCGGCGAAGAGCGCGCCGATGAAGAGCGGGTGCAGAGCTTCCAGCCGCGGCACACGCGGCCATCGAGCGACGGCGCCGCTGACGCGGAGGTAGGCGGCGAATTCGGCGAGCAGGATGAGCGCGGTGAGGAGGAGGGCCTTGCCGCCGACGTGCCCGAGCGCGAAGGACAGATCGATCGAAGCGGGATTCATCATGCGCTGAAGTATCCGGCCGGCCTGGGCGATGGAGGTGGCGCGAAAGAAAACCCAGCCGAGCAGCACGAGGACGAAGACCACACCGGGCGCGAGATGGCGAAGGACCGGGAGTTTTCGCAGCCGCTCGGGCCAGCGCGTGAGGCGCTCGATGCTGACCCATGCGGCGTGCCACGCGCCCCATACGACGTAGGTCCAACTGGCGCCGTGCCACAGCCCGGACAGCAGCATCGTGATCCAGAGGTTGAGGTGCGAGCGGGCGACCGAGCCCTTCGAGCCGCCGAGTGGCACGTAGACGTAGTCGCGGAACCACGTCGAGAGCGACATGTGCCAGCGCCCCCAGAAATCGCGGAGGCTGGTGGCGGCGTAAGGATTCCGGAAGTTCTCGGTGAATTCGCAGCCCATCCATTTCCCGAGCCCGCGCGCGATCAGCGTGTATCCCGAAAAGTCGCAATAGATCTGGACCGCAAACATCGCCGTGATGATCCACCAATAGGCGGCGGAGCCCGGCGGCTGCTCGTACATATAGGCGCGGTTCACCGCGACCGCGACGGAATCGGCGACGACGACTTTTTTGAAGAGCCCCCAGACGATGAGCTGCGTGCCTTGCCAGCGCGACTCCTCGGTGGTCACCGGCGGCCCCAGGAGTTGAGGCAAGAGATCGGCCGCGCGCACGATCGGGCCCGCGACGAGCTGCGGGAAGAGTGCGAGATACGCGAAGAAGTGGAGGGGGTTAGCGACGGGGCGAAGCTGGCCGCGGTAGACGTCGATGGTGTAGCTCATCGATTGGAAGGTGTAGAAGCTGATGCCGATGGGCAGCGCGAGATTGAGCGCGTCGAGGGGCGCGGTGTCGAAGAACGCAGAGGACACCGTGTTGATATTTTCGGTGATGAAGCGGCCGTACTTGAAGAGCCCGAGAATCGAGAGGTTGCCGGCCATCGAAACGACGAGCAGGGCGGTCCGCGCGGCGGGCCAGCGGTGCATGGCGAGCGCCGCGCCAAAATCGATCAGGCCGCTGACGATGAGCAGAAAGAGGAAGCGCCAGTCCCACCATCCATAAAAAACGAAGGAGGCGACGACGAGGAAGGCCCACCGGACATTGGGCCGCTTGGACATCCACGGCCAGAGCGCAAAGAAAACAATTGCAAAGAGAACGAAATCCAGCGAATTAAAAACCATCCCCCAGCCCCACCCCTCGCGCCAGATTCGGCGACTTCTTGGATACCGCGCAGCCCCCGTTTGTAAGCTAACATTTCAGAAGCGGAAACTCGAATCGGCATCAGGATATATAGTCTGCTTTGCCTCCGAGACGGCGGCGCTACAGAGTACAGACCGCGCGAGGATTCGCCGTCGGCTGGAAACCGATGCCACCAGAGGGCGGGCGGCAGCTATTGCATCCCGAATGCCCGCGTGTTAGGCTCGATTCTCCGGGCGATTGGTGTGGGCTGGGTCGCCGGGCATCCGTTTTGAAGGTGTATCTCCAGACGAATTGGGAGGAGTCTATGAGTACTGAGCATCCAGAGGACCATCCGGGGGGGATCTCGCGGCGCGGGTTCCTCAAGGGGGTGGGCGCGGCAGGCGTCGCCACGGGCATCCTGCATGAAGTGCAGGAGAACGGCGCGGGCGTCGCCGAG
>VFKU01000044.1 GCA_009885415.1 Rhodothermota bacterium | reverse complement strand
CGAGCGACGCGAGCGACTCGAGAATGTCGCGATCCACCGCCGTTCGGCCGAGAATCCGCGCGGCGGCGGGATAGAAATGCCCCATGGACATCAGCGGATCGAGCGAGGGCTCGATGATCTCGGTGCGCTGTTCGAGGAGTTTTTTGACGAAATCGAGCATCGCGGCTTCGTCGAAACTCTTGCGGAAACGCGACCAATCCGAGAGAAGCACCTGCTCGGCGCGGAAGAGGAGATCGGCGTCGTTGAAGGGGCGCGCGAGCACGGCGCCCGCTCCGGCGCGGAACAGCTCGCGCCGCAGGAGGTCGGAGGGGTTGGACGTAACATAGACCACGCGCTTACGCGCGCTGCGCGAGACCTGCCCCGGTGAGCTCGCGGCAGGCTGGAAGGTGTCCGGCAGCGCGACGACGTAGAGATCCACCTCGGGGTCTTCGATGCCGATGAGGAGGTCGTTTTGCGTTACGCGATCGCTTAGCGTGTGGCCGAGAGCCTGAAGCGGCCGCCGCAGCTCCGCACAGGCCTGGGCCGTCGCGCCTAGTATGAGAATATTTTTTGGGTCCGTCACCGCGTGTCCTCCGCTCACCAGCGCCGGGCGTTTCGCCAGGCGCTCTCCGGCAGATAATTCTGCTCATAGTTGATGTGGAACAATTCGAGGGTGATCGCATACACGCGCACCCAACGGAACAGGCCTTTGTATAAGGGAAAGAGCGGGATAAACCAGAAGAGACCGAGTTCCTCCCGCCAGCGCTCACTCGCTGCGATGGCGACGCCGAGCGAGAGATAGTTTGTGGCGACGTACACGAGGTAGATGATCGCGACGGCGAAGGCGAGCACCATGGGGAAGTACGTGGCCATGTAGATGAGCCACACGATGTAGAAGTAGGGAAGCAAGATAGTGAAGAGGAACTCTAGCGACATTTCGGCGGCGTTGCGCCAGTCAAAACGCCAGAAGCGCATGAGGCCGAGGTGCTTGCGGTAGTAGGTGCGCAGGATGCCGCGGTCCCAGCGGTGACGTTGTCCGATCAGTGTGACGATGTCGGTGGGCACGTTGGTCATCGCGATCGCGCGCGGCGCGAACTCGATCTTCCACCCGGCCTTCTTGATCTTGAGACTGAGGTCGGCGTCTTCGGCGAGTTCGGGGTCCCAGGCGGCGGTGTCGTCGAGCGCTTCGCGCCGAAACGCGCCAAAAGCCCCGCTGGCCTGCATATTCCAGCCGAGGAGGTTGAGCCACGTCTTCCATAGCGTGATGGACTGGAGATACTCAAGCGCCTGCATTCGTGTGACGAAATTGAGACCCGCCTCGCGCGGTTTGAGGTTGCCCGCGACCACCCCCACCTCCGGATCGCAAAAGGGTCCGAGGATTTCATTGAGCGCGTCGCGATCGAAGGAAGTGTCGGCATCGACAGAAATGAGGAAGTCCCCGCTGGACAGGGCATAGGCCATGTTCGACGCGGCCGGCCGGCCTTGGCGGCCGGTCGCGCTGGAATTGCGAAAGAGTTTAATCATTCCGCGATCGGCGTAGGGTTTGGCGTTGTCGTACATGCGATCAGTCGAGCCGTCGTCCACCACGATAATTTCGAGGTTGGGATACTCGAACTGCACGAGCGATTCGATGGCCTGCCCGATGTGGTCTTCCTCGTTGTAGCCCACGAGCAAAATGCTGACTTTGGGTTTGGTCGCGAGGAAGCGAGCAAATTTTTCGCGGTTCTCCGGGCGCAGCCCGAGCACACGATTGACCAGAAGCACGATCGGCGGAAGGACGTAACGCGGCACTTCGCCGAAAACGAAGAAGGGAAAGAAAAACAGAAACCACTCGAAGAGGGGACGATTGCCCAGCACGCGCATGAAGGCCGAATACACTTCGCGCGCCGCAAAAACGATCTGGTGTAGCCACTCAGCCACGGACATTCAGCCCCGGCGGCCATCCCGCGCGAACGCATCGTCCGCGGCACGGTCGCCCAAGACTCCCCCTTGAAATACCCGGCGAGAAAAATTCGGAACCGCGGTCGGCGGCGTCGCGCCCGTCCTTCCCCAAGAACAGGCCCCCTCGCGTAGAGATATAATACGCAAGAGTGGCTTTGTCGTTCAATGTGGATTCCCGGCCTGCACACAAAAATGAAGCGGGCGGGGCCGCCGTATTGGCGGCCTCGCCCGGACTAAACGGGAACTGGAAAGTGCGACTTAGAGGCTCGGCTGTTCGGTCTGCTTGCGGCGGGACTTGTCAGCCGCCTCCGCTTCGGTCTTGTCGATGGAGCCGTCCTTGTTCTGGTCGACCATGTCGAAGAAGCGGGCCATCTGGCCAGGGGCCTCGTCTTTTTGGAGCATGCCGTCGGCGTTCTTGTCGAAGGTGCCGATCAGGCTTACCAGCGAAGGCATGTTGCCGCCGCGTCCACCGCGCCGGCCGCCGCCAAACATCTGCTCGTTTTCGCCCGAATCATTGATAAACGACATGTAGCCAAAGCTCATCTCGTCTGTGGTCGGCTCGCCCCAGCGGACCGCCTTGGTCGGGTCGGGGTTGTACACATTCGCCGTGGAATTGTCCCAGCCCGTGGTGTAGACGACCTTTGTGCCGGCCGGGACCTTCTTGAAGTCCTTGTACTGATAGGTCGTCTGCCAGTTGAAGTCGTAGGCCGGAACGTCGAGCAAGACCTCAGACTTTCCGTCCGGGTAGAAGGCCTCATATTTGGCCGACTTCCCGCGCAGGTGCATGTGGGGCATGAGTTGCACAAGTTGCGAGTCGTGCTTGAAGGTGTATTCCTGCTGAATCGTATAGTTCGGGTCGCCCGCCGGAATTTCGAAGTCGAAACGGCCGAGCGCGTTGCCCTGCATCTGATACTTGATTTCGGTGCCCTCGGGGTAAAACTTCAGCGCCATTTCCGACTGGTCATAGACGCCGGTGCCGGGACCTGCTTCTTTGTGATAATGCATCTGCCAGCGGATGTCGTCGCCCGGCGAAATCTTCCGGCTGATGCCATCGGGGTACACGGTCGGGTCGTTGCCCGGCGCGATGCCGCCGAGCGGGAAGGCGATGATGTGATGGACGGCCGCGCTGCCGGGACGGAACTCAATTGCCTTGATCCAGCGGTCTTTGGGCAGTTGCTCGGCCGTGATCGTCTGGTTGATATTCACGTAGATGTCTTCCACGTCGTCCGCGACGAAGTATTTCTCCGGCATGGCCAGTACGAGGTCGGGCTCGCCAATCAGCCAGCCGTTGGCCGCCGGGAATTCCTTCATCTGGGGCGCGTCGGTCGGATTGCCGCGCGTCGCGCCAGTCTCCGCCCAGCGCACGATCGTGTCGATCTGCGCGGGGGTCAGCGTCCGCTCATTCTTGAATTGGCCATGCTGCCCCGGGGAAGCGTCCCACGGCGGCATGTTGCGATCAGTCACCTGTTTGGCGATCGCCTTGGCCCACGGCCGCGCCTCTTCGTAGGTCGTAAACGCCATCGGCGCGACCATCCCGCCCAGGTTCGCGCCGCCGGGACGGTGGCAAATCTGGCAGTTTTCTTGGAGAATCGGAAGCACGTCCTTATAGAAAACGGGCTTCTCGTCCTCCGCCATCGCGCCGCCTGCAGCCAAAACCGCCGCCGCGCATGCATTCAACACAATTTTCTTCATTCCCGCGCTCCCTTTTGGTCCAAACAGACCTATACCGATGACTCACGAAGATATCACGACCTTTTATTAAACCCAAGCCGCCCGGCTTGGTTCGACTTCAGTGGCGAATATCGCTGGATACAGCCGTAACCTGTTTAATTTAAAGCGGTTACGGCGTTCCGCGGCAATGCGCCGAATCAAGGCATGTGCGACGGCGACGCCAACTGTACCGTATGCCCGTCCGGATCGGGGAAATAGATACGATCGCCGCCTTCGATTTTGGGCTCGATGCCGAGCGCGCGGAGTTTCGCCGCCGCCTCGTTCACGTCATAGCCCTCGATGCTGTAGCAATAGTGGTCGAGCTTGGGCGGGTCTCCGCGAAAGAGCGTGATGAAGCTGTGCTCGCCGGCCAGCAGGAAGCAATTGTTGGGCAGGGACTCGTTGGCGACCTTCAACCCTAGGTGCTTGATATAAAAGTCGCGCGACTTCACGACGTCTTTCACGCGCAACGCAATATGGTTCAACCCGGTCGCCTTGAAGGTCGGCACGGCGTCCTCCGCGCGCGCGGACAGGCTCGCGCCCGTCGCGGCCGCGGCCACCAGGCCGCTCATCGCGGCGATCAACTCGCGGCGAGTCATGCGTCCGAGGGTGAAGGCATCAATCATTTGCGAGACCGTCTGGTTCATCAATCGATCCTCCGTCGAGCAATCTCGAATTATGTCAGGTCAGCCCTGGGCGCTGAATCGGCCGCTGCGGCGCGGCGCCGAACTCGTATTTGGGCAGCGAAAGATCTAGCTCGGACTTGAGCATTTCGTCCCAGGTCACGGTCTTGCCGGTGTAGGCCGACAGGCGCGCCATGATCGCCATCAGCGTCGAGTTACACATGATCTCGCCGTTGTTGATGACTTCGCCGGAGCGAATCGCCGCGAAGAAGGCGTTGTGCTCGTTTTGATACATGTCGTCGGCCGGGTCCTTCTCCAATTTCCAGAGGAACTTGCCGGCGCGGTCGGTAATTTCGTGGCTCTGAATGTGCGCGGTGCCCTTCGTGCCGAATACGTGATCGGAGACGTCGGTGTCGGCGTTGGCCCATTGGCGGCAGGAGCTGAAGGCCTTGGTGCCGTTCGCCCATTCGTAGACGGTGTTGAAGTGATCGTAGATGTTGCCGAACTCGGGCTCGACGCGCACCGTGCGCCCGCCGCTCGCGGTCGCCTTCGCCGGATACACGTCGCCCATGGCCCACGCGATCTTGTCGAGGCTATGAATGTGCTGCTCGGTGATGTGGTCGCCGGAGAGCCAGTCGAAGTAGAGCCAGTTGCGAATCTGGTATTCCATCTCGCTCCACTCGGGCTGGCGGCCCTTGTGCCATAGCGCGCCCGTGTTATACGAGGTTTGCAGAGCAAGGATGTCGCCGATGTCGCCGCCGTGGATGTGCTTCATCGTCTCGCGCTTGGCATTTTCATAGCGGTAACACAGGCCGGTGACGACGTTGATGCCTTTGGCTTTGGCCTTTTCGGATGCGGCACGGACGGCGCGCACTCCCGCCGGATCGACCGCGACCGGCTTCTCGACGAAGGTGTGCTTGCCCGCTTCGACGGTCGCGGTAAGATGCAGCGGCCGGAAGTGCGGCGGGCAAGCGTGCAGCACCACATCGCTCGCCTCGATCACTTTCAGGTACGCATCGAAGCCAGCGAATTGCCGCGACTTCGGCACATTCACTCGCTGGCCCGCGGGGCCCTTCGAAAGATTTTGCAGGCACTTGTCGATCTGATCGGCGAAGGTGTCGCCGAGAGCCACCAACTCCGTGTCCGGATCGGCCATGAGCGCCTGCGTCGCCGCGCCCGTGCCGCGTCCGCCGCAGCCGATGAGGCCGACTTTGAGTTTCCTGTTCGCCGCGCGCGCCGATCCCGCGCCCAGCGCGGTGGCCGCGGCGACCGCCGCTCCGGTGACGTACATGAATTCGCGCCGGGTCGGCGCTGCCTTGGGGGACTTCGTCTGGTCGCTCATGGGATGGCCCTCGATTTGGATTAATCCTCGGGGCCACTATGCCTTAAGCGGGGCCGTTTCGTCCACCGCGTCGCGGCTCGCGTCCGTGCTCGTTATCGTAATCGGCCCGCACGCGGAGGCTCTTAAGTACCGATTACGATAACGATGACGATGACGGGTACGATAATAAGCAGAATTAGCCCTTGAAGAACGAGAGTAACGAACCATGCCGAAACCCAAGCCTGATAAACCGCACGCGCACGCCATCACGCGGACTGTGCAGAAGAAGTCGGCGGCGATCACGGCGCTGTGCCGCGAGTTTCACGTCGACGAATTCTATCTTTTCGGGTCCGCGGCCTCGAGGGACTTTAAGCGGTTGAGCAGCGACGTCGATTTTCTGGTGCGCTTCAAATCGTCGACACCGGCGGATCATGCGGACCGGTATTTCGGGTTGCTCGCCGGATTGCGCGATCTTTTCCGGCGGCGGATTGACCTCATCGAGATCGGCGCGCTGAAGAACCCCTATTTCCGCGAGAGCGCCGAGGCGAACCGGGTGTTGCTGTATGAAGCGTAGT
>VFKU01000038.1 GCA_009885415.1 Rhodothermota bacterium | reverse complement strand
GCGATTGACCAGGCGGCACCGGGCGATACGGTGCAGGTCTTGCCGGGCGAGTATGTGGAATCGCTGCACCTATCGAAAGACGATGTGACGCTCAGGGGGCTCGAATATGAGGGCGAGCGGGCCACGCTGAAGGCCAAATTAAATGAAGAGGACGAGCCACTCGAAAGCGGGATCGTCATCGGCGGGAACAAGGTCGTCGTCGAAGGATTCATCGTGCGCGGCTTCGCGAAATTTGGCGTCGGCGCGGACAACTGCGCGGGATTGGTATTTCGCGATCTGATTGTCGAGGACACGGGACTCACCGGCATACAGTGGGACGATATTCGGCAGGGGACCATCGAGCGGGTGGTCGCGGGGCGCATCGGCGGCATCGCGATAGCGATGGAAGACTCGACGGAATGCCGGGTCGTGCAGAGTGAGGGGTTTTCGTCGCGGATGGGGCTATATATCGGCAACTCCCGGCAGGTGACCGTGGAGAACAGCAGTTTCCATCACAACGCCGTGGGCATTGCGATCTTCGGGAACACGGAAGACCCGGAGAAACGCGCGGCCTACGTCAAGGTTTTGCGCACACGGGTGATGGGAAACAACGCGGAAATTCTCAGCCCGGAGGGCCTCCCGCTGTCCGACGCGCCGGGCGGCATCGGGGTGCTGGTCACGGGGGCGATGGAATGCGAGTTCGCGCAGTGCAGCATCGCTGAGAACGGATCGATGGGGATGCTCGCGCTGGCGCAGGACGAGAACGGCGTCCGTCATTTGCCTAAGGACGCGCCGCGCTCCGGCCCTCCGGCCAGCCAGATTTACGCGCACCATAACAGTTATGCGAACAATGGGACGGCACCTTCCGAAGGCTTCAAGCAGGGCTTTGCAGGCGTGGCGCCCGGCGATATCTACTGGGACGGTCTCGGTGAGCGCAACCAGTGGCAGGAAAAAACGGAATTGAAGACCTATCCCGAGAAGTTGGTCGTCAAGCAGGGCGGGGTCCATACAGACGTCATTCATTTTCAGTAGACCCTTCTCCCCGGCCTGCAACCGGGACGGACGCGGCGGAGTCCAAGCAGGTGTCGCGGAGCGGGCCGCCCGCCGGGCGAGAGGTCCTTCAGCATGGAAATGAACCGCTTCGAGAAGTTTTTCGTCAACCGCGAGATGAAGGGGCGCGGCAATTTGCGGCGGATTCGCCGGGGGCTGGAGGCCGCCGGGGCGAAGGACGTGCGCGATGTGCTGGAGATCGGCTGCGGGATCGGGACCGTGTCGGCCGCACTCGCGGAGGACAGCGGCCGAAATGTCGTGGGGACGGATTACGATCCCGCCCAGATTGATTCGGCGAAACGGAGATACTCCGAACACGCGGGGCTGCGTTTCCAGTGCGAAGACGCTACGCGGCTGACGTTTCCGGATGCGTCCTTCGATCTGGCGATCGCGCAGATGGTGTTTCACCACATTCCCAATTGGCCGGCCGCGGTGAAAGAGTTGGCGCGCGTGCTGCGGCCGGGCGGGCTGGTGGTGTGGTATGACCACGTGATCCCTGCGCGTGTGGCGGCGCGCTTCCCGAAATCGATTCGGCATTTTGGACTGTGCACGCCGGAGTCGCTCGCGCAGGCCTTTGGCGAGGCGGGCTTCGAGCGGGTGCGCTCGCGGAGCGCGGGCCCATTTTTCGTCAAGTTCGAGGACACGGTTTACCGTAAATCGCGTTGATTCCGGCGGAAGAAAGAACCGAGATGAACGAACACTGGAAGCGAGTGATCGGGGGTTTCGCGGTGCTGCTGGTGATTGCGGCTTTTCCCGCATCGGCGGCCACGATCGCGCCCGAGAAGGCGATCAAACGCATCGAAGCGCCGCGCGACAAGAAGGGTGTCGGCCCCGCGACGGAAACTCTCCAACAACTCGCGAAAGACCGCGGCGTGCCGGGTTTTGCGATCGCGGTCATCGCGGACTTCGAGGTGCAATGGATGAAGCCCTACGGCGTCGCGGACGTGGTATCCGGTACACCGGTGACGAAGGACACGCTATTTCAAGCGGCGTCGATCAGCAAGACGATCGCCGCGATGGCCTCCGTGAAAGCGGCGCAGGACGGCCTCTTTTCGCTCGATGCCGACGTAAACACGATCCTGAAGTCGTGGCGCGTGCCGGACAATGAATTGACGCGTGTGCGCGCGGTGACGCCGCGCATGTTGATGAGTCATACCTCTGGCACGGACGACGGTTTCGGTTTTCCGGGCTACGAGCCGGGCGCGCCCCTCCCCACGCTGGTCCAAATCCTGAACGGCGAGAAACCGTCCAATCTTAAGCCCGTCCTGTGGGCCGCGGCGCCCTTCACGCGTTTCAAGTACTCCGGCGGCGGCGTGATCGTACAGATGCTCGCGCTGCAGGACGCAGCCGGCAAACCCTTCGAGGAAATCGCGCGGACCTGGGTGCTCGATCCGGTCGGCATGAAAAACAGTTTCTATCTCCAGCCCCTCCCCGCCGAACTTGACGCGCGCGCGGCGCGTTCGCATTTCCGGGAAGGCGCCGCTGGAAACGTGAAATACCATGTATATCCCGAACTGGCCGCGGCGGGCCTGTGGACGACGCCGGAAGACCTGTGCAAATTTGCGATTGAGGTGCAGAAATCGCTGCGCGGCGATCCGGGGCATGTGTTGAATAAGGAATCCGCGACGCAGATGGTGACTCCGGTAGGCATCGGAGTCTTCGGCGCGGGATTCACCACGTCCGAGCACGGCGGCGCGTGGTATTTCGAGCACGGCGGCGGGAATTGGGGCGTGACGTGTAACCTCATCGCCTCACGCGACGCGGGCGTGGGCCTGGCGGTCATGACGAACAGTGCAATGTCGAGCGCGCTCATGTCGGAGGTCCTAAAACGCGTCGCCGGGGTCTATGACTGGCCAGGATTCGTGGTGAAGTGAGCCGTCTCGCCACACTGGAGTAAGTCGCGTCTCGGCAGCGTACTCCAGTGCGGCGCAGCGAAGAGACGAAGACTCTGGCGCGACGCCGCCCAGCTTCGCTGGGCTGGGCAAAGTGGGCCTTGCATCGCGCGCGGGTCGTTTCGTAGACTCTGCCGTTCATACCTTAACTATTCGCTACGAGGGGCGCGCGCCCGCGATGGACATTCTCAATGGCATCCATGTCGTCAGCCTAGCGGTTAACTTGCCAGGACCGAGCGCGGCCGCGCGATTGACGGAACATGGCGCGCATGTCGTGAAGGTCGAGCCGCCGGCCGGCGATCCGCTGAGTTATGCAAACACCGGCTACTACGGAGAAGTCACGCGTGGGCAGGAAATTGTCAGGCTCAACGTGAAGGACCCGGCGGACTTCGCGAAACTGATGGACCTCCTCGGCAAGAGCGACCTTTTCCTTACCTCGCACCGCACGCAGGCCCTCGACAAGCTCGGGCTCGGCTGGGACGCGCTGCATCCGAAGTTTCCTCGGCTGTGCCAGGTGGCGATCGTGGGCGAACTCGCGCCGCGCGACAATGTGCCGGGGCATGACCTGACGTATCAGGCGATCCACGGCCTGCTGGATCCTCCGCACATGCCGCGGGCCTTGCTCGCAGACTTGGGCGGGGCGGAGCGGGCCTTTTCGGCGGCGTTGGGTATTTTGCTGCATCGCGAGCGGCGGGGCGAGGCGACGTATGTGCAGG
>VFKU01000023.1 GCA_009885415.1 Rhodothermota bacterium | reverse complement strand
GGTGGTGGCGCGGCCGGTGCGGCGCTTGGGTCAGCGGGCGGGCCCATCGGAGCAGCCGTCGGTTTGGTTGCTGGAGCCATCGCGGGCGGCCTGGGCGGGAAAGGTATCGCCGAGCAAATCGATCCCACGGTGGAAGATACGTACTGGCGCACGCACTATGCGAAGCAATCGTACGTCGATCGAGGTGCGCCATACGACACCTACGCGCCCGCCTATCGCACGGGTTACGAGGGGCGCAATCAGTACACGGGGAAGCGCTACGACGAGGTTGAGGAGGACCTCCGGCGCGACTATGCCAAGTCCGGCGGTAGCACCGCGCTCGGCTGGGACAAAGCGAAGCACGCGGTCCGCGATGCCTGGGGCCGCGTGGGAAATGCAATGCCGGGCAACGGCACTCGCAGCAGGCAGTAAGGCTGCCGTGGTGGATGGTTGAACTTGGCGTAAGCCTGCGCCACCCAAGCACACGAGTTTTCGCGTGCCGCACCAGTACGCTAGGTGTAGGCCCGCCGTAAGGGACTGTAAATAACTTACGGCGGGCTTTTCCGGTTCGAAGAATTGGCCTTAAAGAGAGGAGATGCGCAATGGAATTGCTTCTGGTTTTACTAGCGATAGTCGGCGGGTTGGTTCTGATGTTTGGCGATCCGCCGATCTGGCCATATGCGCGCAGTTGGCGGTATAGAGCCACCGGCGCACTGACGGTCATACTCATGATCGTGGGCGTGCTCGTCTTTGGTCAATATATTCCCAAGACCTGATACCCACTTCGGCAGATACGAAGCGTAGTCACGGAAAGCAAGCCGCTCCTGTGCTCCGTTGATGTGACCAGCAACCTGTGTATCATGTGCGGCGTTCGCAACCTGAGGACGCCCGCATGGAAATCCCGGCCACCCTTGAAGACCTGTGTTACACCCCGGCGCTGCGGCTGGGGGAGTTGATCCGCGAGCGCAAGCTCGGCGTGGTCGAAGTGGCCGACGCCTTTCTCGCGCGCATCGAGGCGGTGAACCCGAAGCTGAACGCCTATGTGACCGTGGACCCGGAGTGGACGCGGCGCGAGGCGGAGGCGGCGGAGAAGCGGCTCGCGTCGGGCGGCGCGGTCTCGCCGCTGCACGGCGTGCCGTTCTCGATCAAGGACCTCGCCAACACGCGCGGCAT
>VFKU01000329.1 GCA_009885415.1 Rhodothermota bacterium | reverse complement strand
GATCGCGATCGGGTTGCGTCCATTCGCCGCGCCGACCGCACGCGACGCCGCGGGATAGCCGATGCTTGCCGCCAGTTCGCCATAGCTGCGCGTCTCCCCGCAGGGGATTTCTTGCAGGGCAGTCCACACTCGCTGTTGGAAGGGTGTGCCTCCCGGCGCGAGCGGCAACTCGAATTTGAATCGCTGTCCCGCGAAATACGCGCGTAACTGATCGATCGCATCGCGCAACGGCGCCTCGTCGCGCCGCCAGCCCTCGCGCGGTTTGGCGGGATACTTCCCCTTCTCGAACAAGATGTGCGTGATGCCCGCGTCAACGCGCGCGAGCAGCAGCGGCCCCGCCAGGCCCGTCATGTGCGTGTACACCACTGTTTCTTCGCTCATCCGCCTCCTCCGTCGCTGAGACTCGTCCACAGGTGTAATGCTGCGTACGCACGCCAGGGCCGCCAGGCCTCCGCCGCGCAATCCAGCTCCTTCGCCGACACCGTCGATTTCGTCCGCGCTTCCCACGCATGAATCAATCCGAGGTCGCCCGTGGGGAAGGCGTCCGGCTCGCCCAACGCGCGCAAGGCTATATATTGCGCCGTCCACGGCCCGATGCCTGGCAGCGCAACCAAGCGCTCGACCGAACCCTCTAGACTTCCGTTCGCGCCCAATGCTAGAGATCCGTCGGCGACCGCGCGCGCGATCGCACGCAGAGTCTCGACGCGCCGCGTTGTGATCCCGAGCCCGTTCATCCGCGCACTCGCCAATCGCTCGGGAGTGGGGAAGACGTGGGAGAGTGGGGGAGCGGCGCTCTCCGTGATCGACTCGCCATAGCGCGCCACGATTCGTCCGCACAGTGTCCGCGCGGCCGCCACGCTCACTTGCTGCCCGACCACCGCGCGCACGGCGATCTCGAAGGCGTCCCACGCGCCGGGTACGCGCAGCCCCGGCCGCCGGCGAAGCATGGGCCGCATCCGCGCGTCCGTCCACAAGTGATCGCGCACCGCCGCCGGGTCCGCCTGCAAATCGAAGAGCCGCCGCACCCGGCCTGCGATTTCCGGCAGGCCCGCCGCGAGTTGAGCGGCCACTTGCAACACGAGGTGGCGGCGCTCGGCGTCGTGGCTTACCGCGATTACACCGGCGCAATCGCCGTAGCGAATCGTACGCAAGTAGATACCCTTCGAAACCGACTCAATACCCGGCAGCGCGCGTTGACCGAAAAAGTCGAGCAATCCGTCCCAATCGAAAGGCGGACGGTAGCTCAAGCGCACCTCGAGCGGCGCTTCCGTTTCGACGGCGTGGCCGTTCCGCCGATCGCGCCGGACCTCGCGTGGCGAACGATCGAAGGCCGTTTTGAAAGCCGTGTTGAAGCGCCGGACGCTGCTGAAGCCCGAGGCGAACGCGATATCCGTGATCGGCAGCGCCGTGCTGTCGAGCATCATGCGCGCCGAGTGGATCCGCCGGGACTGCGCGACCTGCACCGGCGACGCGCCGAGGTGCTCGTCGAAAAGGCGGCGCAAATGTCGCGCGCCGACCCCCAGCCGCTCCGCAAGCGCGTCCGCTCCCGTCTCGTCCAGCCCGCCGTCGCCGATGAGCCGCAGCGCGCGCGAGACCGTCGCCGAGGTCCCGTTCCACGCCGGCGTCCCCGGGGCCGTTTCCGGCCGACAGCGCCGGCACGGCCGATACCCCGCCGCCTCGGCCGCCGCCGCGCAAGCATAGAAAGTCACGTTCTTCCGAAACGGCGTCCGCGCGGGACACACCGGCCGGCAGTAAATCCCCGTCGTCCGCACGCCGATGAAAAAGCGCCCGTCAAAACGAGCGTCCCGGCTGCGAAGCGCCCGGTAACAAATGTCGCCGTCGAGTTCCATGCGCGCAGTGTATCACCGGCCGCCAAACAGACTAGCCGTTTTCGGACACGTTCATTTCGAGGACGTTTAATGATCCACAAAGTGAAGGCGGCGTTTGTCGCTTCCGCTTCGCGTAGGTAATCGAAAGTGGATATTCGTTCACGAGACAACGTTCCTTGGTTGCAGAATGGTCCACGGGTATCCTGTTCGACGCACGCGGGACTACCTGGAGGCTTCCCTTGAACATACTCAGCATTTCGTGGCTCTTTGATTACCGCCGGAAACTCCACGGTCTTAGGACGCGGACTAAGATGGTCGCTGCGCTCTTTTTTATTCTTGTTGGTGGAGTGATCCGCGCCGACGAAGCTCCACCGGACTTCCCGCGCTTCGAGGTGCCTGGCCGCGAAAAGGAAATGGCACAACTCCGCGAATTTTTCTGGCTCCACTATCCCGGCGCCGGGCCGAAGGCGACGCTGTGGGACGAGTGGCTCAGCGGGCCGGGGCTCTGGCCGGCGGTTGAGACCGGCGCGCGCGCGGAGACCATGCGCCGCGAGTGGCGCGCCGCGCTCGAAGGACGCGCGATGGATGCGGAGGGCTACGTCGCCACACACCAACACCACTCGATCGCGCACCAGCTCGGCTGGCCCTTCCCCGCGTGGCACCAGGGCCTCGGCGGCTACGGTTGGCACTTTTCCTTTCAGGACGCGCCACCGCCCGGATGGCGGCCG
>VFKU01000725.1 GCA_009885415.1 Rhodothermota bacterium | reverse complement strand
GAAGCGGGAGGAGAAAGGCGGGGTTGCGGGTTGGCGAGATTGCTTCGTCGCAACCGCGCTCCTCGCAATGACGGGTTGGGTGAGGTTTTCAAGGGATCAGGTGAAGCTCTAAGGGCCGTCCATGGCTGACAAATTGTATGTCGTCGATGGGATGGCCTACGCCTTCCGCTCGTATTTCGCGATTCGGAATCTGCGCGACTCGAAGGGCCGGCCGGTGAATGCGGTCTTCGGCTTTGCGCGGATGCTGCTGAAGATTTTGCGTGAGCACGAGCCTTCGCATGTGGTGATTGTGTTCGACGCGCCGGGAAAGACTTTTCGTGACGATTTGTACCCCGAATACAAGTCTCACCGGCCCGATACGCCGGCGGACCTGATCGAGCAATTTCCGAAGATCGACGAACTCATCGCGGCCTTCGATGTGCCGGTGGTGCGCGTGCCGGGGGTGGAGGCGGACGACATTTTGGCCACGCTGGCGCGCGAGGCCGAGGCGCGTGGCATGGAGGCCGCGCTGATTTCCGGCGACAAGGACATCATGCAGGCCGTCACCGAGAGGACGAAAATTTTCGATCCGAGCAAGGGCGACAACGGAATTTGGATCGGCCCCGCGGAGGTGAAGGAGCGCTTCGGGGCGGGGCCGCCGAAGGGCGTGATCGATGCGTTGGCGCTCATGGGCGACTCGACGGACAATGTGCCGGGCGTGAAGGGCATCGGCGAAAAGACCGCGAAGGCGCTGATCGAAAAATACGGCGACTTGGACAACCTTTACGCGCACCTCGACGAGCTCAAGGGCAAGCAGAAGGAAAATCTCGCGACGGAAAAGGATAGCGCGTACCTGAGCCGCGAACTCGTCACGCTGAAGGACGACGTGAAATATCCCCACACGCTCGACGACTACCGGCGGCGCGCACTCAATCGCGCGAAGCTGGCGGAGGTCTTTGCGAAGTTCGAGTTCCGCGCGCTGACGGCGGAGTTTCTCGACGAGACCCCGGAGACGGCCGAGACGCTGGACTACACGCTGGTGCTCAACAAGCGGACGCTCGCGGCGGCGATCCGGGAGATGGAAAAGTCGAGGAGTTTCGCGGTCGATACCGAGACGACCTCGACCGAACCGGTGCGCGCCGAGCTGGTGGGGATCTCGCTGAGCTGCAAAGACCAGAAGGCCTACTACATTCCGGTGGGCCACACGGACCCGGGCCTGCTCGGCGGGCTGGAGACGGCGGGCCAAATCCCGAAGGCGGAGGCGCTGGCGCTGCTCAAACCGCTGCTGGAGAACGAAAAAGTCCATAAAATCGGGCATAACATCAAATACGACTACATCGTGCTACTCCAAGCAGGGGTGGAAATCCGAGGGATTACGATGGACACGATGCTGGCTTCGTACTTGACTGACCCCAGCCGGCTGCGGCATAATATGAACGAATTAAGCCTCAAACACCTCAAGCGCAAGACCATCCCTATCACCGACCTTATCGGGACGGGATCCCAGGCAATCACGTTCGACCAGGTTCCGCTGGAAGCCGCGTGTACGTATGCGTCGGAAGATGCGGATGTCACGTGGCGCCTGTCCAAGATTTTCCAGGCTGCCCTCCGCGAACGGGAGCTAGAACCCCTTTTCAACGAGGTGGAACTTCCGCTAGTTGGAGTGCTTGCCCGCATGGAAATGGCGGGCATAGCGATCGATCCGAAGGTCTTCGCCGGGTTGCAGACGGAGATCGAGGGGCGGCTGGTCGCGCTGGAGCGAGAAATAACGGAAATGGCCGGGGGGGCCTTCCAGATCAACTCCCCAAAACAGTTGCAGAAAGTCCTCTTCGAAGACCTGGGGCTGACCCCGACGAAGAAGACGAAGACGGGCTACTCGACCGACGTGGACGTGCTCGAGGAACTGGCGCAGCAACATCCGCTGCCGGAGAAAATCCTCGAGTACCGGACGCTGGAAAAGCTGCGCGGTACCTACGTGAGCGCGCTGCCGAAGTTG
>VFKU01000404.1 GCA_009885415.1 Rhodothermota bacterium | reverse complement strand
GCGGGACGTACGGCCCGGACCCGCGCAGGCAGCGATGGCACGTGGCGCGTGCGTCTGCCCAAGCTGAGTTACGGCGGCCCGCACACACTGACAGTGACCTCTGCGAGCGGGACGAAGACGTTTAACGATGTGCTCGTCGGCGAGGTGTGGGTGGCGTCCGGCCAGTCGAACATGCAGTGGCCGCTCTCCGAGGCGCGCAATGCCAAACAGGAAATCGCTGCGGCGAATTTTTCGAACCTGCGGTTGTTCTATGTGGAACGCAAGCCGGCCGGGAGTCCGCAGCGCGATTGCAAGGCCGAGTGGACCACGACGACGCCGGAGACAGCGGCGGGATTTTCCTCGGTCGCCTACTTTTTCGGGCGTGAACTGCACCAGCGCCGCGGCGTGCCCGTCGGGATGATTCACACCTCGTGGGGCGGGACGGCGGCCGAGGCGTGGATGAGTCGCGCGGATCTGGAATCGAATTCGAGTTTCGCACCCATCCTCGAACGCTGGGACGGGATGATGGCCAAATATCCCACGGCCCGGGCCGAATACGAAGCAAATCGCGCGGCTTGGGAAAAGGAACGCGATCAGGCGAAGGCGGCCGGAGGCAAAGTGCCCGACGAGCCGCGCGCGCCGGTTGGGCCCGACGATCCGAACCGCCCCGCGAATCTTTACAACGGCATGATCGCGCCGCTGTTGCCTTACGCGATCAAGGGGGCGATCTGGTACCAGGGCGAAAGTAATGCGGGCCGCGCGTACCAGTATCGCAGCTTGTTCCCTGCAATGATCAAGAACTGGCGTGCGGATTGGGACCAGGGGGCATTTCCTTTTATTTTTGTGCAGCTCGCGAATTACATGGACCGCAAGTCGGAGCCTGAGGAATCGGCCTGGGCGGAGCTGCGCGAAGCGCAGACGATGACACTCTCGCTGCCGAAGACCGGGATGGCCGTCGCCATCGACATCGGCGAGGCGAAGGACATCCATCCGAGGAACAAGCAGGACGTCGGCCGGCGCCTGTGGTACGCCGCCGAGCGCGTTGCCTACAACAACCGCGCGGCCGACGAGACGGGGCCTGTCTTCGCGCGAGCGGCGTTTCGCGGCGCTGAGGCCGTTGTGCGTTTCGGCAATGTCCGCCGCGGGCTGAAGACCCTGGACGGCGCGCCACTGACCGGTTTCGCGATCGCCGGCCCGGACCACAAGTTCGTGAACGCGGAAGCGCGAATCGCGGGCGATACGGTTGTGGTGTCATCGCCGCAGGTGTCGAAAGCGGTCGCGGTGCGCTACGGCTGGGCCGAGAACCCCGAGTGCAATTTGTACAGCGGGATCGGGTTG
>VFKU01000019.1 GCA_009885415.1 Rhodothermota bacterium | reverse complement strand
TCCTCATCAAAGGCGGGGCGTTCCTCGAAGCGCCTGCGCGGTTGCGCGCCGTCGCCTTCGACAAGACCGGCACGATCACCTCTGGCCGGCCCGAAGTGCGCCGCGTCATCCCGCTCAACGGTCACACCGAAGCCGAACTACTCGAACGCGCCGCCGCGCTCGAAGCGCAAAGCAACCATCCGCTCGCCCAAGCCGTCGTGCGCCATGCCCGCGCGCGCGGGCTCGCGCCGGGACCCGTCGAGGGCTACCGCGAAATCCACGGACGCGGCGCCGAGGCGACCTACCAGGGCCGGCCCTTCTGGATCGGCAGCCACCGCCTGCTCCACGAGCGCAACTTGGAGACGCCCGAGTCTCATGTGCTGGCCACCGAACTCGAAGCGGAAGGGAACTCCTTCATCGCCATCGGCAATGCCGACCACGTCTGCGGGCTCATTAGCATTGCCGATGAGGCGCGGCCCGGCGTCGCGCAGATCATCGCGGACCTCCGCGCCGAGGGCGTCGAACACGTCGCGATGATCACCGGCGACAACGCCGCCACCGCCGATCGCGTCGCGCGTGGCCTCGGCCTCGACGAAATCCTCTCCCAGGTCTTGCCGCACGAAAAAGTCGATGCCGTGCAACGCCTCGTCGCGAAGTACGGCAAGGTGGCCATGGTGGGCGACGGTGTCAACGACGCGCCCGCGCTCGCGGCGTCCACCGTCGGCATAGCGATGGGCGCGGCCGGCTCGGACGCCGCCATCGAGACCGCCGACATCGCGCTTATGTCCGACGAACTCGCGCGACTGCCGTGGCTTATCGGCCACTCGCGCCGCACGCTGCGCGTCATTCAGCAAAACATCGCCTTCGCGCTCGGCCTAAAACTCCTCTTCATCGCGCTCGCCTTCGCCGGCGCCGCCACCCTCTGGATGGCCATCGCCGCCGACATGGGCGCCTCGCTACTCGTCATCGCAAATGCGCTGCGGCTCCTGCGGGATTAGGTGCGTCAGGGATTCTTTCGCGCTTTTTGTTTGTTTTTTAGGAACTCTTCTTCAAAGGCCAAGAACTCGGCTGGGTCCAAGTGGTATTGGAATATTTCTCGCAGTGAATTGAATTCATTAAGCGAAAATCGGCAAGACATGTCATTGCGAATTAGCTCGTCCTGCGGTAGGTGCTCATAGAACGCGCAGGCAACGGCCGTGCGAACGTTCGAATCCTGTGACTGTCAGCACCAGCGCGCGTAATCGAAGAATCTACGTATCAGGTTCTCTACGTGGTCGCCGCGGTAGGCTTCTTCACACTTGAAACGCAACTCGATCCAAAGCGCCATCGGGTTGCCTACCGCTTCTATTAGCTGCCTGAATTCAGGAAGCTTTTGCAGCGCTTCGTGTCGCCATCGGCTCATGTTGTGGATGAAGAGTCCGCGTCGCTACTGCCGTCGCTTAAAGCGGTCGCCGGCGAATTTGGTGAAGGCGTCGCGGATGAGGAGTTGGTCGGTGTGGCCGATGTCGAGGCGCTCCTGGATGTGGGCGACGAACTCGTGCCAGGCGAATTCGAGGAGGGTGGTGGGGTCCTTGGCGCAGACGGTGGCCGTGCGCGTGCCGAATGTGTTGAATTGCTGCATCTCGCCAACCAATTCCGGCGCGTGGAGGACGAGGGGCGGTTTGGCGCCGAAGGCGACGATGAGCTCGCCGTCGAGCAGCACCGCGCCGGTGTTGTCGTCCTCGGCGCCCTCGGCGTACAGCTGCTCGCCCTTCTTGAGCACGCGCTTCTTGCCGATGTCCACCAGGATGTCCGCGAGGTGATCCCGCAGCGCCGGGCTGAATGCGACAAACAACGGCGCCTGCATAATCTTCTCTTTGTCGGAGGACATGGGAGCACCTGTTGGCTACGGTCGGTTAGCATTATGGTAGGGCGCGCGGGGCGAATGGGTCAAGGAGACGGACTACGGACGGCGTTGGCGGGTCGTCTCCGTTTTTCCAGGAGAGACAATTCCGAGTGGACGCGGGCGTCGAGTTCGCTCTGCGCCATGCGCGCTGCGCTGTAGAGCTTGGCGTTTCGCGGGCTGGCGGCGCAGGCGGCGAGGCGGTCGGCGGCGGTGAGCAGCGCGTTGTACGACGGACCGGAAAGCTGCGCGCGCAGGATTTGTTGGTGCTTCTCGCGGATCTTGGGGCGGAGTTCAGCCAGACGCGGCGCGTTTGCGGGTGCGCCGGACGCAGTCGGGCCGATCGCGTCGAGCAGCGCGCGCAGATCGGCGGCGAAGGCCTCGACTTTCCGCGCGTCCTGGAGGCGCGCGGCGGCGGTCGAGGCGGGTGCCTCCTGCCGGAGCGCGAGTGCGACGCCGAGAAAGGCGACGCTGCCGGCTGCGGCGGTCGCGCCGATCCACAGCGCGCTCACGCGCAGCCAGCGGGTCATGGCGCGATCGCGTTCACGCGATTCTCGCCGC
>VFKU01000124.1 GCA_009885415.1 Rhodothermota bacterium | reverse complement strand
TATGCCTCGAAAAAAATCATCCCGATCATCCCGCCCGACACCCCCTGCGGCGAATTCGCGACCGTAAAATCGGAGTTCAGCGCATTCGTCGCTGAATACAGCGGCGGCTCCACGGATCTCGACGGCGACACGATTCCCGATTCGGCGATGTTGGAACTCCTCAGCTTGTACTCCTGCCGCTCGAACGAGGCCGACGCGCTGACCTTCGCGACGAACACCGCCTACGACGACAACCGCGAAGTCTTCGGGCTGGAAGCCAGCGCCCCCGCGCTCTCGGCCTACACTCGCGTGCTGCCCGTGCTGCTGTCCATGAATGTAGCGATGCAAGATGCCGTGCTCGATCTACTCAGCCTCGCGGCCACGCCGCTCAGCGGAACCTACGAGACCGTCGCCTGCACCGACACCGACGCCTGCACGCCGATCTTCGTCGAGGATCCGGTAACAACACGCGGCGCAGCGCCCACTCCCTACGAACCCTATTTCGCCAGCGGGGACGCCGACGGCGACGGCGTGAGCAACCTCACCGAGTACGAAAACGTCGTAGCGATGGGCGGTGACGATTACGACTTTGCCGTCGCGGCGGCAAGCACCCAACTCGACGGCACTGGCGGGTTGAACACCAGTTCGGGCGGCTGCTTCATCGCGACCGCGGCCTACGGCACGCCGATGGCCGCTCAGCTTGATCGTCTGCGCAACCTGCGCGACGAGACGCTGCTCGATTCCCCCGTGGGCGCGGCCTTCGTCGACACCTACTATCGCTTGAGCCCGCCCGCCGCCGCCTGGATCGCGGAACGCCCCGCGATGCGCGCGGCGGCGCGTGTGCTCCTCGCGCCCGTGCTGATTCGAAACGCCGGCGTCACCGCCGCTCTCTCGCTGTGCGGCGGGCTGCTTTTGCTCGCCGTAGCGATGCGCCGCACCACCGGGGCCGTGCAGAGAAAATGAATCCGCGTCGTCCACGCAGGCCAATCGCGCCGTACATATTTCGGCATCTGGCCCGGCCTGCATGGGCGATCGCATTCGCCTTCGCTTTCTGCCTGCGCGCCTTCGCACAGGCGCCCGACGATCCCTGGGCGGACCGCGTTATCGAGTACTCCGCCACAAGTCCGGTCGGCGGTTACACCACTGCCACCGCTGCGCTGGGCCCGCCGCGCGGACTCGGACCAAGCGAGCCGTTCAACGACGACAACGGCGTCAAGACCGTCGTCAGTCTCGGCATTCCGACGGTCTCGAATCGCGGCCGGCTCCTGCTCGAGTTCGACACGCCCGTGACCGACGACCCGCTCAATCCCTTCGGCGCTGACTTCATCGTCTACTCGAACGCGTTCTGGGTCGGCGGGAACTCCCAGCGGAAATTCGAGGAGCCGGCGATCGTCGAGATCAGCGACGACGGCGTGAACTGGTTTCTCATTCCCGGCAGCCGCGCTTTCGGGTATGCGGGCGGCGCGCTTCCGCTCGTGACCGAGGCCGCCGGCGACACCAACCTCCTCGCCGGACAGGCGCTCTTCCTCGCGGGCGCGATCACCAATCCAAATACGCTCTCCGTGGCCACCGGCCCCTCGACGGAGGAATACAACTGGGGCTACGGCGACCTGAGTCCCACGCTCGCGCCGTACCTCGACAACTACCTGCGGCCCGATGACCCCCTTCAAGTCGGCATGACTGCGCGCAGCGGCGGGGGAGACGCCTTCGACATCGCCTGGGCAATCGCGCAAAACGGCGCGCCCGCCGGCCTCACCCAGTTCCGCTATGTCCGCCTCAGCCCCTTCGTCTCGCGATCGATGTCCGTCGGCACCGCGTCCCCCGAGATTATGGCCGTCGCGGACGTCGCGCCCAACACCGACTCCGACAACGACGGAATCCTGGACGACTACGAGCTGCGCGTCGCGGGAAGCGATCCCGCGCGCCCCGAGAGCACCATACTGCCGCTCGAGATCCCCGCGATCGAGGGCGGCAGTCCCACCGGCGCCGTGCTCGGCGTCGCGGCCGATACGCAAGGCAACCGCCTGCGGATTTTCGCCGCGGGCACCCGCACAAGCAACATCTTCGCCGCTATTGTGGATCTTCTGCCAGTCTCGCCACCCATAGGCACACTCCCCGCGGGAGGCTGGGTCGCTAGCGGAAGTGCGCTGACCGTCCTGTCTTCCGTCCAAAATTTCATAACCGAGCAAATCGCCCCGGCCGAAGTGACGATCCATTATTTGCCGTCCGCGATCACCGCGCTGGACGAGAACTCCTTGACCGTGTTTCGATGGAACGCGGGAAACTACACCGCGACCGGGATTTCCGGGATAACACCGAACGCCTCGGCCAACTCCATCACCTTCAGGACCACCCAAGCCGGCACCTTCATCGTTGCCGGGCAGCCTGGCCCAGGAGATCCCGGCCCGGCAGTTCCCCTCGATTTTCGATGCCTGGCGATCCTGCTGGCGGGTATCGCCGCGTGGAGCGTCCTACGCATGCGCCGCATGGCCCCAGCGTCAAAGCCCACCCAACGCGGGTCGATACAAAGCGATCGCGGATTCACGATGATCGAGTTGCTCGTCGTCATCGGCATCATCGGTGTGCTTGGCGCCATCCTACTTCCAGCGCTGGCCCGCGGCCGGCAAGCCGCGCGCTCCGTACAATGCGTGAATAACCTTCGCCAGTTGTTTCTCGCCAACAGCATGTTCGCCGCCGAGCACGACGGACGTTTCGTGCCCGCCGCGCCCGATCTCGACGCGAACGGCGGCGGCCTCGTGCGCTGGCACGGCGCGCGCGCCTCGACGAGTGAAGACTTCGACCCGATGTCGGGGCCGCTGGCGGAATATCTGCCCGACAAGCGAATTAAAGAATGTCCCGTATTCTTCGAATACAAAGGTCGCGAGAACGCCCCGAACGCCTTCGAATCCGGCACCGGCGGCTACGGGTATAACGCCGCCTACATCGGCGGCACCAGCGACGCCGACGAGTTTCCTGCCTCGCTGAGGCAAGGTGCGCTCGACGTACGCGTGCGCTTCCCGTCGGAGACCATCATGTTCACCGACGCCGCGATGCCACAGGAAAGTTACCTCGTCGAATACGGCTTCGCCGAGCCTCCGTACTTCGCCACGCCGGAGCACCCGGAGGGAAACACGGAGTGGGGTCTCGCGGCGCCCTCGATTCACTTCCGTCACAACGGACGCGCCAACGTACTCTGGGCCGACGGCCACATCACGAGCGAGAAATTCGGGTGGACGACGGAGTCGAACATCTACGGTGCGCGTAATTCCGCCTGGGCCGTCGGTTGGTTCGGCCCGCGCACGAACTTCTATTTCGAGTCGCAGGACAAGACCGCCTTCGAATAGTGCGGACGCGTAGGATGGGCTTCAGCCACCAACCAGCTAGCAGAGAGGTGGGCTGAAGCCCACCCTACTCCTATTCGGCGGTGATCAGAACTGGCGTGCTTTCGGAGAGCAGGTCGAAGACTTCTACGACATCGTCGTTGCTCAATCGGATGCAGCCGTGCGAAGAGGGCGTGCCGAGGCGGGTCTCGTCGTTCGTGCCGTGGATGTAGATGTTGCGCGCGTAGGAGTCGACGTTGCCGCCCTTGTTGAGGCCGGGCTCGAGGCCGTCGAGCAGGAGCACGCGTGTGAGGACGAGATCCTCGGCCGGCTGCTCGCCCGGCTGCCAGACCTCGTGCGTGGCGCGGCGTGAACGAAAGACCTGTCCGCGGACTGCGCCCTCGCCGAGCTTGGTCACCAGCTTGTGCCAGCCGAGCGGCGTCTTCATGCTGTTGGCCTCGGAGCCGACTCCGGAAGCGGACGACGCGCAGCGCGCCTGAAATACCAAGCGGCCGTCCTGAACAATGCGCAGCATCTGCTCGCCGAC
>VFKU01000823.1 GCA_009885415.1 Rhodothermota bacterium | reverse complement strand
CGCCGTCACCGCCGTGCCCGAGGCGTCGGTCTGCTGGAGCAGGTTACGGCCCAGGCTCGCATCGAGTCCCGCAGGGTTCGGGAAACGCGCCAATTCGATCGTGCCCACTTCGGTCAACGCGTCGGTGCCCGGTTGCCGCACCGACACGACTCCGGCCTGGCTCACGGAAACCTTGAGCGCATCCTGTGGAATGCTGATCGAAGGCTGCAACTGGAGTCCGTCAGACGTCAGAATCGTCCCGTCCTGGCTGCGCTGAAAGTTGCCGTCGCGCGTATAGGCCGTCGTACCATCGGGCAACAGAATTTGGAAGAAGCCGTCGCCCTCGATCGCGAGATCGAGTTCGTTCCCGGTCTGCGTGAGCGCGCCGGGCGTAAAAAGTTTCGCGACGGACGCCAAGCGCACGCCGTGGCCGATCTGGATGCCCTCAGGCACGGTGTTTCCCGCCGCCGTCTGGCCGCCCGCGGGCCGCAGGGTCTCGTAGAGCAAGTCCTGAAAACTCGCGCGGCTCTTCTTGAAGCCCGTCGTGTTCACGTTCGCCAGGTTGTGCGCGATCGTGTCGATATTTGTCTGCTGGGCGATCATCCCGGTCGCCGCGGTGAACATCGCTCGAATCATCTTCGTCCTCCCCTGCTTCGCCCCAAAAGGCCTAGAGCCCGCCGACCTGATTGATCATCCGGCTCGCGGTCTCGTTAATCGCCTGAATCACTTGCTGGTTCGCCGCGTATGCCCGCAGCGCGGCCATCATGCCAATCATCTCCGAGGGCAACTCGACATTGCTGCTCTCCATCGATTGCGGGATCACGCGGGTATTCAGCGCGGGCTTGGCCGCCGCGATCACCGCCTGCGACGCACGGAACAAGGTGTAGCCCTCGCGCGTGAGCGCGTGCGGATCATCGAACTCCAAAATGCCAAGCGTGCCGCGCGACTCACCGTTTACGGTCACCTCACCCGCAGCGTTGATCTCGACCGAACCGCCGGAGACATCGATCGGCTGGCCGTCCTGGCTCAGCACCGTCTCGCCGGCCACCGTCACCAATTGGCCTTCGACGATCGACATCCTCCCGTTGCGTGTGAAGCGCTCGCCATTCGGCCCCTCGACGCGGAGAAAACCCGGACCTTCCAGCGCCACGTCGAGCGGGTTCGAGGTGGTGTTGATGACGCCGTCGCTGTAATTACTGAAACTCTCGATCGTGCGGACGCCGCCGCCGGGCGCGACCATCCGGTCGAAGCGCTCCGGTCGCTTGCCGGTGAGGAAAAACGCCTGCTGATACCCGCGCTGCACGGCGAGCTGCCGCTTAAAGCCCGGCGTGCCGGCGTTCGCGATGTTGTTCGCGATGATCGCCTGGCGCTCTTCGACCGCGAGCATGCCGTTCGCGGCCGTGTACAATCCCTGAATCACGTCAAATCCCCCTGCACTCTCCCCCCGGCCGACCCGGCGGACGCTCATGGGTAAGCGTCACGCCGGGTCAACCGGTCACAACTAGGCCCGTTGGGTACAGGCCCGGCCACTAAAGGGCAAAGGGCGTGCCAGAGGCGCGATAGCCAGCCTAAGCGATTGCACGAAAAGGGCTTGCGAGCTAATCTAGGCGAAATAGCGAATACGCCGAAACAAGCAGGAATTTCCGCTACCCTGCACATTTTGCAGCCGGCCGGAACACGTAGGGCTTCAGCCCACCAACCCCGCGTCCGCAGATAACGCAGATACACGCAGATAATCCGAATCGAGAAAAATCGATGCAAACCAAGTCCGAGCTACGCAAGCACTTCCTCGCGCGACGCCGCGCCATCTCGCCCGAAGACCGCGCGCGCTGGAACGACCAACTCCGCGCACGCCTCTTTGAACTCCCCGAAATGCAGACGCACGTCGACGTCTATATATATGTCGCCAGCAACGACGAGGTCGAGACGCGCCCGATCACCGAGGAACTCCTCCGCCGCGGACGCCGCGTCTTCGCGCCGATCGTCGGCGAGGACGGCCGGATGGACTGGGGCCTCGTCCCCGCGTTAGACCAACTCCGCCCGGGCCGCTACGGCCTCCTCGAGCCGCCCGCCATATCGCAGCGCGCGGACGATCCTCATTGCGGCGTCGCTATCGTCCCGTGCGTCGCCTTCACTGCCGACCGCGATCGGCTGGGCCGCGGCGGCGGGCACTATGACCGTTTCCTCGCGGCCTTCAGCGGCGCCAGGATCGGCCTGGCGTACGAGGTCCAGCGCGCGGACGCGCTCCCTATAGAAGCGCACGATGTTGCACTTGAGCGCGTCGTTACCGAGTCGGGAACGATGCCACCTCTTCTTTGATAAGAAACGGTAGTTTTAGCGCGCCCTTTCAGGGCTTTGATCTATTCATAGGCCTCGCACCCAGGGCGGCGCTTCGCTCTGCCCTGGGCTACCTTAGATCGCCCCTTCGGGGCTTAGGGCAATCGCGAGACTGGAGACGACGATGCTGCTGCGCGGGATCATGGTGGTGTTTGGGCTGATGTCGCTTGGGAATGGCCTGTATATGCTGGTGGCGCCGGGGCATTGGTTTCATGAGATGCCGGCGGCGATTCCGGACACGGGACCGATGAATCCGCATTTTGTGCGGGACGTGGGGGCGGTGTATGCCTTGTCGGGCGCGGGGTTGTTGTGGGGCGTGTTCAATTTGACGCGGGCGTATCCGGTATTTGTGATGGTGGCGCTGTTTTATGGCGCACATGCGGGGCTGCATGTGTCGGACATTTTGATGGGACATCTTCCGGCGGATCATTGGGCGATCGATTTTTCGGGCGTGTTTTTCCCGGCGATCGTGTTGTGCGTCGTGGCGTTGCCGAGCGTATGGAAGAAATTGAACCCGAGTCATCACGAAGCATAATCGCCCGATAGAAATTTGGAGTCGCGTCCGTGGATCCCGTGGAGACTTTCGCACAACAACGTCCGATGTTGTTTGGGAT
>VFKU01000900.1 GCA_009885415.1 Rhodothermota bacterium | reverse complement strand
GCGCCGCCTTGAAATCGCGCGCGGGCTGATCCACTACCCGAAGGTGCTTTTCCTGGACGAGCCGACCCTCGGGCTCGATCCGCAGACCCGCGTGCACCTCTGGGCCTACATCCTCAAGCTCAAGCAGGAGCGCGGCATGACGATTTTCATGACGACGCACTACATGAACGAGGCGGAATACTGCGACCGCATCGCCATCATCGACCACGGCAAGATCGTCGCGCTCGACACCCCCGCACGCCTCAAATCCGCCCTCGGCGGCGACGTCATCCGCATGGAGAGCCGGCAGCCCGAAGCGCTCAAGGCCGAGCTCGAGCGGCGCTACGGCACCGAAGCGAAAATCGAAGGCCAAGTCGTGCGCATCGAAGTCACCGACGGCGGAAAATTCCTGCCGACGCTCCTCAAAGATATTGAAACCCCGCTCGAAGGCGTCGAACTCCGCAAGCCGACTCTCGAGGATGTCTTCCTTCACCAGACTGGCCGCGCCATCCGCGCCGAAGAAGGCTCGACGAAAGACGCGATGCGCAGCTTCGCGCGCTCGCGCGGCGGACGACGCTAGATGAACGCCTTCATCTCCGGCATCGCCGTCATCTGGCACCGCGAAATCCTCCGCTACCTCCGCGATCGCGTCCGCATCGCGACCTCCTTCTTCCAGCCGATCATGTTCCTCCTCGTCTTTGGCGCCGGCCTGCGCAATACCATGGCCGCGCGCGATTTCGGCATCGACTTCATGCAGTTCATGTATCCCGGCATCATCGCGATGAATATTATGGGCGTGGCGATTTTTTCCACCGTGTCCACAGTGTGGGACCGCGAGTTCGGATTCCTCAAAGAAATCCTCGCCGCCCCCGTCCCGCGCGCCTCGGTCGCGCTCGGCAAAGCCTGCGGCGCGGCGACGATCGCCTCGGGCCAGGCCTCGGTGTTGCTGCTGCTCGCGCCGCTTCTCGGCGTACACATTGGGGTCGTCTCCCTGATCCAGCTCTTCGCGTTCATGGTGCTGCTTGCGTTTACGGTGTCCGGCCTGGGGCTGGTGGTCGCGTCGCGCATGAAGTCGATGGAGAGTTTCGGCATTGTGATGCAGGTGCTGGTGTTCCCCATGTTTTTCTTGTCCGGCGCTTTTTTCCCGCTTAGGGATGTGCCGGTGTGGATGGGCGTTGTCTCGCGGCTCGACCCGTTGACCTATGGCGTCGATGCGTTCCGGCAGATATTGTTGCGCGATGAACTCTCGGAGCAGGCCGCGAGGACCATGATCCTGCATCCCTTGTACTTCGATGGGCTTTGCCTGCTTGCGCTGTCGGTGGTGCTGCTGACGATCTCGGTCCGGTCGTTTCAGAAGCAAGGCTGACGCGGGCTGGCATGGGCGGGTCGCCCATGCCGTAAAATCATTGCATGTGCCTAGGCCAAGGTTTTTCGGAAGCGCCGCGCGCTGAGCAGCAGCACGGCCAGGCCGATAAGGGCGAGCCAGAGCCCATCCAGCCAGAGGTCGTCAAAGGTCGCCCCGCGCAAAATGATCCCACGCAGAATACGCAAGAAATACGTCACCGGGATGAGGTGGGCGACGTAGAGGATCGGTTTGGGCATGGTTTCCATGGGAAAGACGAAGCCGGAGAGCAGGATGGAGGGGAGCATGATGAGGAAGGCCCACTGCATGGCTTCGACTTGGGAGGACGCGACCGTGGAGACGAGCAGGCCGAGGCCGAGCGCGGTAATGAGGAAGAGAAGCGAGAAGGCGCCGAGGAGCGGCAGGCTGCCGGTGATGTGTACCCCGAAGAGGAAGCGCATGAGCAACAGGACGACGCAAGTCTCGAAGGAGCCAATGACCGCGTAGGGCGTGAGCTTGCCCATCATCAGGCCGAGGCGCGAGACGGGCGTGACCATGAGTTGTTCGAGCGTGCCGTTTTCCTTCTCGCGCACGATCGAGAAAGCGGTGAGGAAGACGGTGACGAGCTGCATGATGATGCCGACGAGGCCGGGTACCATAAAGTTGGCGGTCTTCACTTCGGGATTGAAGAGGACGCGTGGCTCGGCCCGAACGCGGGGCGGCTCGGGCGGGTTGCTCTGGTTGGTGGATTCGTGGATCGCTCTGCTCGTCGCGATGCCGTTCGAGGCGTTCAGCGCCTGGCGCGCGATCGAGGAGTCGCTGCCGTCGATGAGCACCTGGAAGCTGGCGGTTTCCCCTGCGAGGAGCCGCTCCGTATAGTCGGGCGGAATTTTTACACCGACTTTCGCGGTGCCCTCGACGATCGCGTGGTTGAGCTCTTCGTCCGACTGTACGTAGCGCACGATATCGAAATAGCTGGTATTTTCGAAGGCATCCACGAGTTCGTGCGCAGGCGGGCGGTGGTCCAGATCGTAGACGACCGTGGAGATATGCTTGACGTCGAGGTCGATCGCGAAGCCGAAAATGGTCAATTGCAGGCCAGGGATCATAAGCATAAGAAAAAGCGTGCGCGGATCGCGCAGGACATGGATGGTTTCTTTGTAGAAGATCGAAGTAAATCCTCTAAACATGGGCGGCGGCTTCGCGAGTCGCGGTCAGCGTGACAAAGACATCCTCGAGCGTCGGCGGGACATGCGTGAGCATCGCGTCGCCGAACCCGGCCTCGCGCAGCGCGCGGCGTAGCGCCTCGTCCGAGCCCTGGCGGGTGAGCATGTGGATCGCGTCGCCGAAGATGGTGGCTTCGAGGACCTCGTCGAGGCCCTTGGCGAGCGCCATCGCCTCGGTGACGCGCGGGCAGCGGACTTCAATGCGCTCGGTGCCCTCGGGCGACATTTCCG
>VFKU01000650.1 GCA_009885415.1 Rhodothermota bacterium | reverse complement strand
TTACGGCAAAGCCGCCAACTAAGCCTCACTCGATGGACATCGCCGGGTGAACCGCCCCCCCCGAAAGCGCGCCGCGCAACTCGGGTCGGCCCTCGTGCTGCTTCTCGTCGCCGCGGCCACGCTTGCGGTGCGCTGCATCGGTCTGGAGTACCGCCCCGTCCACGGAGACGAGGCGAACCAGGCCTACAAAACCGGCCGCCTCCTCGAGACCGGCCGCTACGTCTACGATCCGCACGATCACCATGGGCCCACGCTCTACTACCTCGCGCTCGCGCCGCTCGCAGCCTGTGGGATTCACTCGATGGCCGAGGCCGAGACGTGGATGCTGCGCCTCGTGCCGGTCGTCTTCAGCGCAGCGACGCTCTTGCTCTTTCTTCCGTTGCGCCGCGCACTGCCGCCCGGCGCAGGCCTGTGCGCGGCGCTGTTGCTGGCCGTCTCCCCCGCGTTCTCTTTCTACTCGCGCTACTTCATCCAAGAATCGCTCCTGGTTTTTTTCACCTTCGCCGCGATCGTTTACGGCTGGCGCTACACGCAGCGCGCCTCGCTCGCTAACGCGACCGGCGTGGCCCTCTCGCTCGCCCTCATGCACGCCACCAAAGAGACCGCCGTGCTCGCTTACGCGGCAATGGCGCTGGCGCTCGGCGCGACGCTGCTCTGGCGCTACGGCCCACGCGCGGCCCTCGTCCGCGTGCGCGCACACATCGCCCCGCGCCACGCGGCAATCGCCCTCACGATCGCGCTTGCGCTCTCCGTCACGCTCTTCAGCGCCTTCTTCACAAATCTGCGCGGCCCCCTCGACAGCGTCCTCACCTACGCCAGCTACTTCAAACGCGCCGGCGGCGCGGGCCTCCACGACAAACCCTGGTACTACTATCTCTCCCTGCTCGCCTACACCCACCGCGGCCCCGGCCCCGCTTGGAGCGAAGCGATCGTACTGGCCCTCGCCGCGCTCGGCACACTCATCGCGTTCTGGCGGCTGCCGCGCGTGCCGCGCCCGGGCGCTGCCAATGGCGATCCGTGGTTCCTACGCTTCCTCGCGCTCTACACGATTACCCTCGCCACCCTCTACTCCGCCGTGCCCTATAAAACGCCTTGGTCGCTCCTCAGTTTCTATTTCGGCGTCGTGATCCTCGCCGGAGTCTGCGTGGCGCGTGCGATCCAGATGGCGCCGACTGGCGGCCGTCGAGCCGCGATCGCCGCCGCCTTTCTCGTCGCGCTCGCGCATCTCGGCCTGCAAAGCTATCGCTCCGAGACCACCTACGCCGCCGACGTCCGCAATCCCTGGGTCTACGCGCACACCTCGACGAACCTCGTCGAACTCATCCACCGCGTGGACGAACTCGCCGCAATCCATCCCGCCGGGCGAAACCTCGTCATCAAAATCATCCAGCCCGACAACGACTACTGGCCCCTGCCGTGGTACTTGCGGCGCTATCCAAATGTGGGCTACTGGAACCAAGTCCCCGCCGATCCCGAAGCGGACCTGATCGTCTCGAGCCCGCGCATCGGCGAGGAATTGCGCGGCCACCTGAAAAACCCCTACTTCGGCCCGGCGATGTACAGCCTCCGGCCCGCCGTATTGCGCGAGCTCTACGTCCGGCAGGAACTTTGGGACACCTTCATGGCGACCCGCGACACCGCACCGCCGCCCCGATGATCACCCTCGCGCTGCTTCGCAAATACTGGTGCCGCTCATCGTTATGAAATCGACACTTTTGTCCGGAGAGGATGAAAATGTGATTGGCGGTTTGCGAGGGGGCATAAAGGACCAAGGGAGTGATTGAGCGATCGCGCATGTGTTTTCGGAGCAGCAAAAAATTTTGGGTTTCGGCGAAACTGGGGATCACGAAGGCGCGAGACACGGTCGTTTGCGTGGCGCAGCGTCGATAACGGACTATAAAGGCATGGTTGTCCGAAACTTTCTGAGCGCGCTAAATCTTTCGCTCCTCGGCGCGAGTTGTGCTGTTTTTCTGGCCTTTGGCGTGGGCTGCGGCCGAAGCGAAACCTCGACACCGGTTGCGACTGTCGCGCCGAAGGCGAACACGCCCCACGGCCCTCGCGGCTGTCTCTACATCGTGCTTGACGCCTTCGACGCCGGTCACGTCTCGCATCTGGGCTACCCGCGCGAGACCACGCCGGTGCTCGATGCGCTCGCGCGCCGCGGCGTTTCCTTCACGCGCGCCTACAGCCAGTGCCCCAACACCCTCGGATCGACGCAATCGCTGATGAGCGGACGTTACCTGCCTGCGCCCTTGCCCGGCGATCTTCCCTATGTCCTCGGCGCGAGCACGCCCTTGCTGGCGGAGGCCTTCCGCGCGGTTGGGTACCGCACCTCGGCGTTCTCGGAAAATCCGTGGATCCGCGAGAACACCGGTTTCGCGCGCGGCTTCGACGACTTCAAAAGCTACGAACCTCTTCTGCCGAAGGTGCAGGGGCACCCTTCGCGAAAGCGGGACGAAGCGATCACGACTAAGGTACTGGCCGACGCCGAGCGGTGGATTCTCGACCGCGAGACCGGCGGATGGTTTTGTTATTTACACGTGCTCCGCCCGCACGACCCCTACCTGGCGCCGGAGCCCTACGGCGAACGATTCCTCGCCGATCCGTCGGCCGCCGACACTCCCGAGCGCGACGTAGACCTCATGTTCCGCACGCGATGGAGAAACTACAGGCCGTCCACGGAAGAGGTGCAGTATGTCACCGATCTCTACGACGGCAGCATCGCCTACATCGACGCGCTCGTCGGCGGATTTCTCGATCGCCTGACCACGGCCGGCCGGCTCGAGGACGCGCTCGTGATCGTCACCTCCGACCACGGCGAGGCCTTCATGCAACACGGCAGTTTCAAACACGGTAACACCGTGTTTGAAGAAATGATCCATGTCCCCTTCGTGATGGTCCCGCCCTCAGGGACAGACTGGCCCATAGGCCTGCGAAACCAAACCATCGAGCTGGTGGACGTGTTCCCGACACTGGCCAATCTCTTCGGATTCGCGGCGCCTCCCAGTCTCGACGGCGGGTCGTTTGTCGAAGCGCTTAGAGCGCCTTCGCGCGCCGACACGGGCACGGTCTACTCCCAGACGCTAAAGGGCGATCGCATCGCCTACCGGCGCGGCGATACTAAGTTCGTATTTTCCCAAAAAGGACCCGGATTCAGTCCCGACGAATGCTACGACTTGTTCGCCGATCCCGGGGAAAAGTCCAATCTCTGCGGGATTGGGAGTCCGCCGGCCGATCTCGTCGCGGAAGGTCTCGCGGCCATTGAGGACTATTTTCGCGCACCGGAGGCCGCTGCGGGCACGCTGGACGCCGAACAAGCCGAAGCGCTCAAGGCGCTGGGTTACGTGAAAGAATGACGGTCACTGGGCGGTGTACGCCCCGGTCCACGCGCGCAAACGAATGCGCAGGACCTCGAGGATCATGTCGAGCGAATGGCGCACCGCCTTCACGCGCGTGTCGGCCGAATTGATCCAGCGCACAGGGACCTCCTCCGCGCGCAGGCCGTTCAGCCGCGCCACGACGAGCATCTCGCAGTCCGCACCGAAACCGTTGATCCTGAGCCGCGGAAAGATGATGTCGCGCGCGCGCGCCGTGAAGGCCTTGAATCCGCACTGCGTGTCGCGGAAGGCCGTCAGCCCAAGCCCGCGCACGAGCAAGTTGTACATGCGCCCCATCAGGCGGCGGTATTTCGGTTGCGGCGTTTCGACCTGTGCGCCGGACGCCGCGCGCGACCCAATGACGACCTCCGCGCCCTGCGCCAAGACAGGCCACAACTTCTCCACTTCTTCGATGGGCGTCGATCCGTCCGCGTCGTACACGAGAATGACCTCGCCGCCGGATCGCGCCGCGCCAAGCCGCATCGCGTGCCCCTTGCCGCGGTTCCACGGGGACTCGAGCACCTGCACGCCGGGAAAACGCGCGCGGACCGCGTCCGCCGTGCCGTCTGTACTGCCGTCGTCGACCACGATGATCTCGGCCGTATAAGGCTGGCGGGCGAAATAAGCCGTGGCCTTCTCGATCGTGAGTACAACACGCGCCGCCTCATTGTAGGCGGGAATGATGAGAGACAGGCGAGGAGGCTGGGTATCGGTCATGGTGATTCGGAGAAGCGGTGCCCCGGCCCGCGCAGCTTCACGCTGCGTCCGCCGCGAAAGCCATCCCCCACAGCGGCCGCGGGACACGGGGCACTTTAGCAAAAAGACCCTGTGTCCACAACCGGCATGGGACGATTCCCGGGCATTGCCCGGAGAATCAAGGTGAGATAGAATAATGTTTATACGAGACGCTCTGGATCGGGAGGCGGCTTCCATGGAAGGTACCGACACGACGCGGCCGGCGGAACGGGGCATCCAGCCGCGCCGGCAGCCGGTGCAGGCGCGCAGCCGCGAGCGCGTGGAGAAGATTCTCGACGCCGCGGTCCAGTTGCTCGCCGAGGACGGTTACGACGCCGTAAAAACAAACGCGATCGCGCGGCGCGCGGGCGTCTCGATCGGCTCTGTTTACCAGTTCTTCCCGAATCGTTTTGCGATTTTCAACGCGCTCGCGCAGCGTTACCGCGAAAAAATTGCGGAGTCGCTCGCGACCCACCTTACGGTCGGCCCGAATCGTTCGTGGGAAGAAGCGCTCGAAGATACCATTGATATCCTCGCCGAAATGTGGCGATCAGACTGGGCCTTCCACTCGGTCTGGCTCGCGATCCAGAACACGGCGGAACTCCGCGACTCGCGCGAACAGTACCGCGACGTGCTCCTGCGAGAACCCCTCGCGCGATTCATCCGCGCGCTCCTGCCGCGCGCACCCGATGCGGAGATCGCCGCGATCGGACGGGTGATGCTGGAGTCCAGCAACCTCCTGCTCGATCTGTCCATGCGCCGCGGCCACGCCCAAGACTCGCGCGTCATTGACGAGCTAAAGTTTATGTTACACAGCTACCTGCAGGCCCATATCGCGGCGAAGCCGGAGTAAGGCGCGAGCTACTTCGCGGGCCGGAACGTGATCATCCCGAAGGCCATCGAGACCACAATCACAACCGTAATAAAGAGCCCGAAGTAACCGATCGCGAGGCCGAAGGTGGCCATGCCCTCGTTCGCATAGGCGCCGGGCCGCTTCACGAACTGCCTGCGCGCAAGATGCCCCGCGAAGATCGCCGGCAAGTGCAACAAGAACCCATAAGATGCAGCAGGCAGCCAAGGGCCGAGGACCAGCCCCGCGAGCGAAGCGGCGGCGAGGGTGAAACTCGCGATGGCCGCGGCGTTGCGCTGCCGCGGCGACGGGGCCGCGGCGCGCAGCAAAACATTCGAACGATCATCCATCGAAGGCCGCTCCGCGATCGCGCGCCGTGCGTGCCCTCAGTCGGTCGCGGGCGCGCTCTTGCGTTTCTTCGAGGAGCGACCGGACGTGTCGCGCCGCGCGGACACCTTCTCGCGCCACTGCTCCCAATAGAGAACGACGGGCGAGGCGATGTAGATGGTGGAGTAGGTCCCCGTGAGGATACCGAAAATCATGGCGAGCGAGAAGGGTTGCAGCGAGGGGCCGCCCGCGAAATAGAGCACGATGACCACGAACAGAGTCAGCAGCGAGGTGAGCAGCGTGCGGCTCAGGGTGCGGTTCAGGCTGATGTTCAAACCTTGAAGGAAGCTGAGGCCCTTGGATTTGTTGACGACCATGTCCTCGCGGACGCGGTCGAAGACGACGATGGTGTCGTTCAGCGAATAGCCGATGATGGTAAGCAGGGCCGCGATGACGGGGATGGAAATCTGCTGTCCGAGCATTGCAAAAAGGCCGACTACCACGAGCACGTCGTGGAAGGTGGCGACGACGGCGCCCAGCGCGAAGCGCCATTCGAAACGGAACCACAGGTAAACAATGATGAGCAGGAGCGAGAGAAACACGGCGCCGAGCGCGTCGAAACGAAGCTGCGCGCCGACGGCGGGCCCGACCGTTTCGAGGCGTTCGATTTTTACTTGTTCAGCGACATCGGTCCCGGCCGCGCCGCTGCTGAGCGGCGCGAGGGCGGTCTGCATGCGGAGCGAGACCGACTCGCTGCCAATTTGTTCGGCCTCGCCGACGCGAATCAGGAAGGAGTTCGCCGCCGCGCTGCCGGCCTCCTGGAAGCGCTGGACGATGGGCTCGGTGAATCCGGCACCGACAAGCTTGGCGCGCACGTCGGCATCGCTGACGCTGGACTCGGACACGATTTGCAGTTGGGCGTTGGTCCCTTCGCTGAAATCGACGCCGAAGTTTCCGTTGCCCCGCATGGCGAAGGTGACTGCGCCGGCTCCGATGAGGAGTACGCTGAAGACGACCGCGATCTGGCGCTTGCCCATGAAGTCGATGCTGGGTTGGAGCGAGATGACGTTGGCCATGGAGAGTTTGGAGGCGAGCTTGTTCTCGTCGATGAATTCCATGATGGCGCGGGAGACGATGAGCGCGCCGAAGAGGGTCGAGATCACGCCGATGCTGAGCGCAACGGCGAAGCCCTGGATGGCTCCGGTGCCGAACTGCAGGAGCACGAGGGCGGCGATGATGGTGGTGATGTTGGAGTCGAGAATGGCGGAGGCGGCGTGCTCGAAGCCGGCCTGTATCGCGTTCGAGAGGCTCTTGCCGTGGGAGAGTTCCTCGCGAATGCGCTCGTAGATGAGGACGTTGGAGTCCACGGCCATACCGATGGTGAGCACCATACCGGCGATACCGGGCAGGGTGAGCGTGATGTCGAAATAGGCGAAGCACGCCAGGATCAGGATGGCGTTAATCGTCAACGAAACGACGGCGACGACGCCGGCGAGACGGTACCAGAGAATCATGAAGACGGCGACGATGATAAGCGAGGCGATGGAGGAAAGCACGCCCGCGCGAACGGCGTCCGCGCCGATGGACGCGCCGACGATGGCCGCGTATTCTTCTTTGACGGTGACGGGCAGCGAACCGGAATTGAGCGCGATGGCGAGGTCTTTGGCTTCAACGTCGGTGAAACTTCCGGTAATGTTGCCGGAGCCGGAGATTTGCTGTTGAATGGTCGGCGCGGACATAACATTGCCGTCGACGACGATGGCCATTTGGCTATTGACGTTCTTGCCAGTCAGTTCGGCGAAATCCGTCGAACCTTGGCCGGTGAACTCGAATAAGATCATCCAATTGCCGGGGCTGCTGGGGTCGGTGGCGGGGGACGCGCTGGAGAGGAATTCGCCGGACATGCGCTCGACGCGGTCCATTACGTAGACCGTGCGGCGTGTGCCTTCCCAGACCTTTGGCGCGGGGCCGAAGGCGATGGTCTTGTCGGCGGGGATGAGATCGGGCACCGCGAGGGAGTCCTCCACGGCCTTGCGCAGAAGAGGATAGTTGGCTTCCTCGACTTGGAATGGGTCGCCGGGGCGGTTGGGGGCTTCGAGAAAGGGTACGAAGCCGTTTTTCAGGTGCTGGTCGACTTTTCGGAAAAGCTGGATGGTCTCGTCGGGTCCGCTGACGAGGTGAAATCCGAGGTGGGCGGTGCGGGTGATGAGGTCCTTGGCGCGCTGGATGTCTTTCTGGCCGGGGAGCTGAATCTGGATTTGGTTGGAGCCCAGGGTCTGGATGACGGGCTCTTTGGCTTCGAAGTCCTCGATGCGGTTGGTGATGTTGGCGAGGATCATCGACTGGACGGCCTTCTCGTCCATGCGCGCCTTGATCTCGTCGGTCATGTCGAAGCCGAGCACCATGAGCACACCGCCCTGGAGATCGAGGCCGAGATTGATGACCATGTCACGGTTGAACTGCGACCACTTCTTGACGGAGTAGGCGGCCTTCTGGAACACGCCTGCGCCGTCGCGGCGCTGGTCCATCTCCTCGGTGCGCCAACGATCGATGCGGGCATTCTGCTCGGCCTCGTCGAGTTGGTACCACCCAAGAGTCGGGTAGAGCGTGATCGCCGAGATAACGAGCGTCGCGGCGATGAGTAAGGTCCGGCCAAGGTGCTTGCGCATTTAAAACTCCCGTCTATGATTTCAGGAGGGACGTTGCCGTCCCTTTAGCATTAGTTTTTCGAGGCGCCGGCTTTGTCCGCCTTGGTGACCTGGGCGATGGCGCCGCGAACGAACTCGATCTTGGTGACTGGGTCGTCGCTGACTTTGAGGACGACGGTCTTGTCGCTGACGCCGACGACGGTTCCGCAAATGCCGCCGCTGGTGACGACAGCGTCACCTTTGGCGACGCTTTCGAGCATGAGCCGGCGTTCCTTTTCGCGTTTCTGGTTCGGCCGGATCATCATGAAGTACATCACGGCGAACATGATGGCGATGAAGGGCAGCATGCTGGTGAGGCCACCGCCGGGCGGCGGTGTGGCGGCGGGCGCGGCAGGCGCACCGGCCTCTTGTGCGTATATCAAGGTCTCAATCCACACGAGTTACAGACTCCTCTAGATCGTTGCCATCGTTTGCCGGGTTGGACACGCCGCGGTAGGCGGCGAGGAAGGCGCGTCTGAATTCGGCGAAGCGGCCTTCGAGAATCGCCCTGCGGCAATCGGCGGCCAACTCTAGCATAAAGAAAAGGTTGTGTAAAGTGTTGAGCTGTAAGGACAATATCTCTCCGGCACGGAAGAGGTGGTGCAGGTAGGCCGGGGTGTAGCGGCGCGAGACGGGCGTCGGGCGGAGGGGATCGAGCTCGCCGAAGTCGTCGCGGTGGCGCGCGTTTTTTATATTGATTTTGCCTCGCGCGGTGAAGAGGCTGCCATTGCGCGCGTTGCGGGTGGGCATGACGCAGTCGAACATGTCGATGCCGCGGGCGATGGCCTCGACGAAGTCGTCGGGGGGGCCGACGCCCATGAGGTAGCGCGGCGCGGTGGCGGGTAGGCGTGGCGCGACCCACTCGACGGCGCGGAGCATGTCGTCCTTGCTCTCCCCCACGCTGACGCCGCCG
>VFKU01000295.1 GCA_009885415.1 Rhodothermota bacterium | reverse complement strand
CCTTGGCTGAAATCAGGTGATCGCAGTGCACAGTGCTCGGCACCAGCGACGAAGGCAATCCGGCAGTCATGAATTGCAGCAAAGCCATCTGCGCGGTGGCGTCCTGCATGGCGACGCGATCGGGATCGAAGTTGACGTAGGCCTTGCCGCGGCCGTAGGGCGTCGCGGGGAGCGCCTCGGAGAGGTGCGCGTAGAGGACTTTTTCGGTAAAAGTCATCGGACGGCCGAGGAGTTTTCGCGCCTTGGCGACTTTTTCCGGCAGCTCCGCGTAGACTCGCTTGATCATTTCGATGTCGAATGCCATATGATTCCTCGCTTTCGGTGAATGTGGCCCATGCCGCGACGGCAGGGCCGAAGGGGATGGACATAGGTTACTAAAATTGCAAAAGGCGCGGCAAGACGGCCGGGGACGGAATTTTGTCGTGGTGGTTTTCGTTTTTTGGGGTAGGTCTGTGAGAGATTGGGGCGAATAGAAGTGGGGCAGGGGCGGTAGAGAGTGTCACACGCGCGGGTTCTGGCGCGCGCCGCCTAGAATCTACTAGGGAGACCAAGGCTTGATCGAACTGTTTACCGCTGAAAATATTTCCGCGCTGTTCACGCTGATTGCCCTCGAGGTGGTCTTGGGCGTGGACAACATCGTCGTCCTGGCGATTGTGACCGGTAAATTGCCGCCCGAACAACAGAAGGCCGCGCGGAATGTCGGATTGGCGTTGGCGGCCTTAATGCGAATCGGGCTGCTGCTTTCCTTGAGCTGGCTCATGGGACTCACCGAGCCGCTGTTTACGATCGCCGTGTTTAATTTCGATCAGGCCGTTTCGACGAAGGACTTGATCCTGATCGTCGGCGGGTTCTTCCTGATTGCAAAGGCGGTCTACGAAATCCACGACAAAGTCGAGGGCGGGGGACATCTGGGCGTCGAGGGGAAACGCGCGGCGTCGTTTCGGCTGGCGATACTTCAGATCGTCGCGATGGACATTATCTTCTCGCTCGACTCCGTGATCACGGCGGTCGGCATGGTGGACGAGATTCCGATCATGGTCGCGGCGATCCTCGTATCGGTGGGGGTCATGTTCATCTTCGCCGGCGGGATCACGCGCTTTGTCCAGACCTTTCCGACGATCAAGGTGCTCGCGCTTTCGTTCCTCATCCTGATCGGAGTGGTGCTCGTGGCGGACGGCTTCGGCCAGCACGTGAACAAGGCGTATATTTATGTCGCCATGGCCTTCTCGTTGGGGGTGGAGTTGGTGAATGTGCGGCTGTTGTCGAAAATGCGCAAAGGGGACTGATAAGCACATTCACTGCGAGTTGAAGTCCGGCGAGTGACTCCATTTGAAGTCGTTGACTGACCGTCGCACGTAGTTCTCCATGATTCTGAGATCGTCCTGTCGCGCGTTGATTCTCCTGGCTATTGTTCGTAGGATACCGCCGATTAATTCCAAGGGGAATCGAACCGTCATGACAAAGCAAGTCGTATGGCCGAAAAAGACGCACGAATTTCAGAGCAATCATTTCGATTCGACGGTGTGGAACGATTACAAGTTCCGCGACGACGACATCGTCATCGGGACCTATGCAAAATCAGGCACGACGTGGACGCAGCAGATCGTGTCGCAGCTTATTTTCAACGGCGAGGAGGGGAAGAACGTCGGGGAAATATCGCCGTGGATCGACATGCGCGTCCCGCCGAAGGAAATGAAATTGGCGGCGGTCGAGGCGCAGACCCACCGGCGTTTCGTGAAGACGCATCTGCCGGTCGACGCGCTGGTATTCTCGCCCAAGGCGAAGTACATCTACATTGTGCGCGACGGTCGGGATGTGCTCTGGAGCATGTACAACCACCACGCGCACGGGAACGCGGAGTATTACAAAGCGTTGAACGAATCGCCGGGGCTGGTCGGTCCGCCGATGCCGCCGTGCGACCTGCCGGAGTTGGAGTATTTCCGGCGGTGGCTGGCGCAGGACGGGTATCCGTGGTGGTCGTTCTGGGAGAACGTCCGCACCTGGTGGGAGATTCGCGAGCTGCCGAATGTCATGCTGGTGCACTTCACCAACCTGCGCAAGGACTTGTCCGGCGAGATGCGCAAGATCGCCCAATTCCTCGATATCCCAATCGACGAGAAGAAGTGGGACGCGATCGTGGAGCATTGCACCTTCGACTATATGAAGAAGAATGCTGAATCCGTCGCCCCGTTGGGCGGCGTGATGTGGGAAGGCGGAGCGAAGACCTTCATCAACAAAGGCACTAATGGGCGCTGGAAGGACACGCTTACCGCGGACGATGTCGCGCGCTACGAGCGAACGGCGGTCGAACAACTCGGCAAGGAGTGCGCGCACTTCCTTGCCACTGGGGAGATGGCAAAAGTTCGTGAATAGAGCACCTTGACATCCGCCAAGGTGCGAGACTATGATACCTGAAACTGTTATCAGGTATCCAGCATGGACGCGCCTCCAGCTCCCATTCGCGGCCGAGGCTCCTCGGCGAACATTCGGAATCGATTCGAGAAGCTGGGCTATGGGCCTGATCCGGACTCCGAAGAGCGGATAGATCCGGGGCGACCCGCGACCGAGTTTTTCCGGGACTACTCCAAGACCGCTATCGCCTACAACGACAGTCCGGATGTGGGTTTTGATGCGAGTATCAATCCTTATCGCGGGTGCGAGCATGGGTGTGCGTATTGTTATGCGCGGCCTACGCATGAGTATTTGGGGTGGTCGGCGGGTCTGGATTTCGAGTCGCGGATCATGGTGAAGGAGGATGCGCCGGAGTTGTTGCGGCGCGAGCTGTCGGCAAAGAAGTGGACACCACAGGTGTTGGCGCTCAGCGGCGTGACGGATTGTTACCAGCCGATCGAGCGGAAGCTCCAGCTCACGCGGCGCTTGCTCGAAGTGCTCGCGGAGTTCCGCAACCCCTGCGTCATCATCACGAAGAATCGGCTCGTCGCGCGCGACATCGACGTGTTGAAAGAACTCGCTAAGTACCAGTGCGTGTCGGTGTTCGTCAGCGTGACGACGCTCGACCTCGCGCTCAACCGCATCCTCGAACCACGGACCTCGAGTCCGGAGCAGCGACTGGAGACCATCCGGCAGCTTGCGGACGCAGGGATCCCGGTGGGCACGCTGGTGGCGCCGATCATTCCTGGGCTGACCGACCACGAGATCGCGTCGATCGTCGAAGCCGTGGCGAAGGCCGGAGGGAAGTATGCAGGGTACGTCGTGCTGCGCTTGCCGTGGGCCGTCGCGCCGCTCTTCGAACGTTGGCTCGAAGAGCACTTCCCGGAGCGCAAGGAGAAGGTGTTGAACCGGATCCGGGACATTCGCGGCGGCGGGCTGAACAAGTCGGAGTTCGGTGAGCGGATGCGGGGCCAGGGGATTTTCGCGGAGCAGATTGAGAACATGTTTACGGTCGCCTGCCGGAAGGCGGGTATCTTGGGGGGATCGCCTGAGCTAAGCACCGAGAACTTCAGGCGGCCGACGTATGTGGGCGACCAATTCGACTTATTTGGCAACGAGCAATCGTAGGATGGGAGTCAGCCCCGCTACCGTTTCTAAGCATTGGCGACGCAGCATCGTTGTCGCGTTTCGGCCAGTACTCCAAGGCCCGGACCAGAACCTGCCTGGGGAGATTTCCAAGCAGGTCCTGGCCGCGGTGACTCTGGGATTCGACCTATCTATCGCCGGAGATCAGGCGGAAAGATCGAAGCGATCGAGATTCATGACCTTGTCCCACGCAGCGACGAAGTCATGCAGGAAGGTCTCCTTCGCGTCGTTGCATGCATAGACTTCCGCAAGGGCTCGGAGCTGGGAGTTCGAACCGAAGAGGAGGTCGACAGCGGAGCCGGTCCACTTGAGATCGCCGGTCAGGCGATCGCGTCCCTCAAAAAAGTGCTCGCACTTGGAGGACTTCTGCCACTGAGTATTCATGTCGAGCAGGTTCACGAAGAAATCGTTACTCAACGTTTCGGGCTGCTTGGTGAATACTCCGAGTTCGGATCGCCCGGTGTTTGCGTTTAGGACGCGCATACCCCCCACGAGAACGGTCATCTCGGGAGCCGTCAACGTCAACATCTGCGCCCGATCCACCAGAAGTTCCTCGGCCGACCTCCGGTGTTCCCTTGCGAGATAGTTGCGGAACCCGTCAGCGGTCGGTTCGAGCGGGGCGAAGGCTTCCACGTCGGTTTGCTCCTGCGACGCGTCCATGCGCCCCGGTGAGAACGGAACCTTCACCTCGTAACCGGCTTTCTTGGCCGCTTGTTCGACGGCGGCGCACCCGCTCAAAACGATTACGTCGGCGAGCGAGACCTTCTTCCCGCCGGAGAGCGAGCCGTTGAAGTCCGATTGAATCTTCTGCAGGGTCTGCAGCACTTTTGCCAATTCGGCCGGGTTGTTAACGGCCCAATCCTTCTGCGGCGCGAGGCGAATGCGAGCGCCGTTCGCCCCACCGCGCTTGTCGGTGCCGCGGAAGGTTGCCGCTGACGCCCAAGCGGTCGAGACCAACTGGGAAACGGACAGTCCCGAGGCGAGGAGCTTTTGCTTGAGCGCTGCGATGTCCTTTTCGTCAAGCAACGCATGATCGAGCGCGGGGATGGGATCCTGCCACAACAGCGGCTCCGCAGGAACCAACGCGCCGAGGTAGCGAGAGGTGGGCCCCATGTCGCGGTGCGTCAGCTTGAACCACGCCCGGGCGAAGGCGTCTGCAAATTCGGCCGGATTCTCATGGAACCGCTTCGAGATCGGCCCATAGATCGGGTCCATCCGCAGCGCGAGATCCGTCGTGAACATGATGGGCGCGTGCCGCTTCGACGGATCGTGCGCATCCGGCACGGTGGCGACGGCAGCGGGGTCCGTCGGTACCCACTGCTGCGCGCCAGCGGGGCTCTTCACAAGATTCCAGTCGTAGCGGAACAGGGTGTCGAAATAGCTGTTGTCCCACTGAATCGGGGTCGGGGTCCACGCGCCCTCCAGCCCGCTGGTGATCGTATCGCCGGCATTGCCGCTACCGTAGGTGTTCTTCCAGCCGAGGCCCTGCTCCTCGAGAGTGGCGCCCTCTGGTTCGGGACCGACGTACTT
>VFKU01000214.1 GCA_009885415.1 Rhodothermota bacterium | reverse complement strand
TCGACGTCGGCGGGCGAGGGCGGCAGGCCGATGAGATCGTAGGAGAGGCGGCGGACGAGCGTGCGGCGATCGGCCTCGGGCGAGGGCGCAAGGCTTTTCGCGTCGAGCTTGGCCAAGACGAAGCGGTCGAGATCCGTGCGCGGCCAGGCTCCGTTCGAGACGGCGGGCAGCGCCGGCATTCGCACCGGCTGGAAGGCCCAGTGCTTGGCCTTGGCTTCGGCCACGCGATCGGCGAGCGGCTCGGCGGGGGCCGGCGGGGGCGCGGCGGATTCCGAGCCGTCCTGCGGCCAGTGCGCGCCGGAGCGGACCCACTCAGTGAGCAGTTCGACTTCCTCGGGGAAGAGTTTCATGTCGGGCGGCATCTTGACTTCGCCGCTGTAGCGAAGCGCGGCGATCATGCGGCTTGCGTCGGGCTCGCCGGGGACGACGAGGGGGCCGGACTTGCCGCCGGTGATGAAGCCGGCGCGGCTATCGAGGCGGAGGCCGGACTCTTGTTTTTTTTCGCCGTGGCATTCGGTGCAGATTTCGGCGAAGATGGGTTTTATTTTTTGATCGAAGAATTCGGGCGAGGCGGGATTGGGTGGGGCGATTTCTTCGGCGTCCGTGGCGTGGGCGGCGGCGGCGAAGACGAGAACACCGAGCACGGCGCGTGTGATCGTGTACGGCCGGAGGCCTATCCGAGAAATCGCGCCCATATACTATATTCTCGCATAGTCCGCGTGCGCCGACAACTGGCCTTGGGTCGGCGGTCGTTGCGGAGGTCGCGTGGATAGGCGAGATCGAGCGATGGGGAGCGGCGATGAACATTTTGATTACGGGTGGGACGGTTTTTTTGGGGCAGTATGTGATTTCGCTGCTTTAAGGGGCGCATGGGCGAGCCGCCCATGCTACGGTCGCTCGGAGGTGTGGGACGCGTGGTGACGTGGGCGGGGGTGTCGGGAAATCAGAAGCGTTTGGCGCCGGGGATGATCGTTCTTACTTGGAAGACTTTTGCACGGGCGGTGATGTAGAGGGTCTTGTTGTCGTCGCCGCCGAAGGCGCAGTTGGTAGGGGTGGTTTCGGTCTTGAGGGTCTCGAGGACCTCGCCTTTGGGGCTGATGACGGCGACGCCTTCCTTGGCGGCGACCCAGATTTTTCCTTCGGCGTCTACGGTGAATCCGTCGGGGTTGGGGACCTTGGCGTGGACGCGTTCGTTGGAGGCGGTGCCATCGGGCGCGAGGTCGTAGGCGTAGATGGCGGTGCGCATGTAGTCGGCGACGTAGAGGATTTTTTCGTCGGGGGAGAGATCGATGCCGTTGGGGTAGCGGTGGGTGTCGGAGAGCAGGGTGACTTTTTCGGTCGCCGGATCGAGGAGGTAGACGCCGTTGAAGGTCAGCTCCGTTGTGCTCTTCGCGCCGGGGTCGGTGAAGTAAATGAGGCCGTCGGAGCGGACGACGAGGTCGTTGGTGGAGTTGAAGGATTTTCCTTCGTACTTGTCGGCGAGGACGGTGATCTTGCCGTCGCTTTCCATGCGCGTGATCTGTTTCGGCTTGGATTCGCACATGAGCACGCGGCCCTGCGGATCGAGGGCGATGCCGTTGGTGCGTTCGGAGGGCTTTCGGAAAACGCTGCGATCGCCGTTGTAGATGGTATCGCCGAGGACGTCGCTGAAGAGGAGGCCCTTGCCGGGAATCCATTGCGGGCCTTCGGCGAAGAGGTGGCCCTCGGAGACGACGGTGATGTCGCCTTCGGTCAGCGGGGAAGCCGAGAATGCCGCGAGTGCCACGAAAAATAGTGCCGATGTCATCATCGATCTCCCTAAAACTCTTCAAGGATAGTCGCCCGGAGCTGCCGCCCGCCCGCATGGGCGAACCGCCCATGCTACGAACGCCGGGCCACGCCGAGTTATTCGCCTCATTGTGCCGTGAATCGGCAGTCCGGCGCGACTGCGACGAAAGCGTAATCGATTAGGTCAATTTTGGCGCGTTGAGTCGTCGATCGTCTTTGAGTTGCACGCCGCTGAGTTGGCGGCGAAGGGCCTCGGTGATGAGCCAATGGAGCGTGTCGGCAGCGGCGGCGTAAGGGAGACCCTCGGGGCGGATGTTGGAGACGCAGTTGCGCTGGGCGTCGGTGTTGCCGGGGCGCGGGTTGAAGACGAGGTAGGCGCCGAGGCTGTCGGGTGAGCCGAGGCCGGGGCGTTCGCCGATGAGCGAGACGACGAGACGGGCGCGCATGATTTCGCCGAGCTCGTCCTGAAGGGCGACGCGGCCG
>VFKU01000641.1 GCA_009885415.1 Rhodothermota bacterium | reverse complement strand
TCGCGAGGAACTTGACCCTGAACTTCATCCGGGAGTCGGGACGCCGCGGACGCGGGACCACCTTCTCGCTGACCGACGACGAGAACACCGAGCGCAGCCTCGAAGACGACTCGTTGCGCCCGGATCGCGCCGCGCGGCTGCACGAGATCGACGGCATGCTCGAAGCCGGGATGGCGATGCTCTCGGCCAAGCACCGCGAGGTGCTGGTCTTGCGCGAATTGAACGGACTGGACTACAGCACGATCGCGAAGATCGTCAAGTGTAGAAAAGGTACGGTTAAAAGCCGCATCGCGCGGGCACGCGATCAGTTGCGGCTGCACCTCGAGCGGATGGGTGGCCAGGAACTCTAGGCCACGGTGAGTGATTAAGACAGAAAATCGCGGGGCAAACGCGAGACTGGAGCGATGACATGAAAAAGCGAGTACGAGAAGACATCTCGGCCTACCTCGACGGCGAGATCCAGGACGCGCAGTCCCTCGCGCGCCTCATCGCCGGTTCCGAGGACGCCGCGAAGGAACACTCCGCCTTCGCCGAACTCTCCGCGCGCATCCGCAGCCTTAACGAGCCGGACATCCATCCGGCCTTCGCCGCGCGCGTCGTCGCCACTATCGAAGAACAACGCGATAGCCGCCGCGCCTCGTGGCGCTTGCCGCTTGGTCTCTCCGCCGCCGCGCTCGCAGTCATCGTCGCGATTGTTTCCACCCAGACCGCTCGGCCGCGCACGACCACCCCGCCGGTGGCCGCTGTCATCCCCGCGACGGCCCCCGCTGCCGCTAACGAAGAACTTATGCTTGCTGAACTCGAGCGCCGCGTCACTCAAGACGTCGGCTTACACCACTTTTTCAAGGCCCGCTTCGACAACGCGCCACAGCCCTCCGATCTCTACACCGAGCGCCTGATCGCCGCCGTCGCCGGATCACGCGGCGCCGCCGCTGCAGGCGAGGCCTTCGCCCACGGCATCGATTACCGCGCCGGCGTCCAGCGCTTCAACGACACCGAGGCCGACGCCTTCAAGCAACTCCTGTCCGCCTCGATGCGAGAGGCCCTCGAAGGGTGACCCCCATGCGCCTGCTCACTGCCCTAGCGACGGGCGTCTGCATGGCGGGCGTCTCGATCTTCGCACCTGCGCAAGATCACGCGGGCGCAGACGTCGCCTCGTTCAAACCGCTCACCTACCCCATCGACGCAGCCGCCTTTGAGAAAAATCTCTCGGAGAAAGAGCGCGAGATCTACCAGCTCATCGAAGACCTCGTCGCCGTCCGCAGCAAGCGCACCCTCGGCTGCGACGACGCCACCATGAAAGTCCTCTCGGAAAAAACCGGCGGCGCCAGCAAACAACTCACCATGCTCAAGTGGCAGCGCTCCGGCCTGCGCGAGCACCTCCGCTGGTGCCTTGAATTCGGCAAGACCGAGACCGGCATCAAGCAAAGTCTCGACCTGCTGCTCACCTACGAAGAACAAATCGCCGACGTCCTCGCACAAATGGTCCGCGACTCGCGGCCCACCCTCAGCGTCTCCAAGTCCGCCCAGTTGTACCTCTTCGTCGACGACTTCGAACGCTTCCTCGCCACCCGCGTCGCCGAAGCCTCCAAAGGCGCGCCGCCCCAACCCGCCACCGAAACCGCCGCACCTAAGCCCGCCCCCGGACCCACCACGCATAACCCCAACGATTTCGACGCCTTCCAGGAAATGCTCCGAGCGCAAAACCGCGACGTGCCCCTCACCGGGCTCGGCGGCGAAGACGTAGTCAAACTCGTCGATGCCCTCCTCGTCGTCCGCCTCGGCCAGGCCCTCGACATCAACAAGGAAGAAACCGTCAAACTCTTCGCCCACATCGGCAAGGCCAAAGATCAACTCCACGAACTCAAGTGGCAGATCGGCCACAACCGCGCCATGCTTCGCGACGCCATCGCCGCCGGCGCCCCCGACGCCGAAATCCAAAAACAACTCGACGACCTTCTCATTCAAGAGAAGGCCGTCGCCAACCTCGTGCGCGAATTCGTCGAAGGCGCCGGCAAAGACATCACCACCGCCCAATCCGCCAAGATGTATCTCTTCCTAGGCGACTTCGAAGCCTACATCGTCGGCCTGCTAGAACGCGCCCAAGGCTGATTCATTTCTCCGCCCTCCGCACCTCCGCGTGACACGCCCTTCCCTTGACCCAACCTCGATCCTTTGCTACGATCCCCACTCTCCGGGCGGCTAGCTCAGTTGGTTAGAGCGCTGCCTTCACACGGCAGAGGTCACAGGTTCGAGCCCTGTGCCGCCCACCATCAAAATCCTCAAGGGCGATTCACTTCCCGCCCGCGGCCTTCTCCGCCCGGCGCATCAATTCGCGCACATCCACCACCTCGGTCGCCGTCACGCGATAAAGGCTCAGAATGTACCCGTCATCGATGTCCTCGCCGACCTTCATCGTGCCGTAGGTCGCCACCGGAATGTCATACGAATACGGCGCGACTTTCCCTTCCGCCATCTCGACGACGACCAGTTGCGTCAAACCGGGCGGGATGCCGTAGCAGCAAAACGACTGGTTCTGCGTCAGCGCGAAGGAGGTCACGTTGCCCTTGCGGTCCACGTCGATCGGCACCATAAACCCGACCAGCAATACCGGCTTCCCATCAAGCGCCTTGATCTTCGCCGGAACCTGATCGCCCAGCAGCGCCTTCGGATCTCTCGCCTCGCGCAGTTTCACCGGGTCCGCCACTTCATACTCATACGAAGCAATCGCGCCAAACGGCACCTTCAAATGCACCCCATCATGCGAGGGCACAAACTCCGCCTCCGGCCCGCTCTCCATCTCTTTGAGCAGATCCCACGATGCCTGCGGAATCACCCGCACCGGCCCGCCCGTGCCCCCGCCGCCCTCCCCAGCCCCACCCGGAGCGATCCCCTTCGTC
>VFKU01000374.1 GCA_009885415.1 Rhodothermota bacterium | reverse complement strand
GCGGGCGGTTGATGAGGTAGCTCAGCGTCTCTTCGAGACAGGCCCGCGCGGCGCCGATAACGCCCCAGGCGATGCCGTAGCGCGCGTTGTTCAGCGTCGCGATCGCCTTGCCGAGCGAGGTCGCGCCGGGCATCAGCGCCGATTCCGGCACCGCGCAGTCGTGCATGAAAAACATGCCCGTGTCGCTCGTGCGGAAGCTCCACTTCTCCTTGATGGCCTTCGCCTCGAAGCCCGGGGTGTCGGTGGGAACGAGGAATCCCTTCACCACGCCGTCCACCTTGGCCCACACGATCGCGACGTGGGCTTTGGTCGCGCTCGTGATCCAGCACTTGCTGCCGTTGAGCACGTAGCCGGTTTTCGTTTTCTCCGCGCGCGTCTTCATGCCGGCCGGGTTACTGCCAAAGTCCGGCTCGGTCAGTCCGAAGCAGCCGATCGCCTCCATGCGCCCGAGCTTTTCGAGCCATTGCTTTTTCTGCGCGTCGGAGGCGTAGTCGCGAATGCATCCGATGACTAAGGAACCCTGCACGCTCAACACGCTGCGCAGCGCGCTCGACCCGCGCTCCATCTCGCGGCACACGAGGCCGTAGGTCACCGGGTCGAGTTCGCCCGCCGCGAGCGTCTCCAGAATGCCCAGCGATCCGATTTTCTCGTAAATGCCCGGCGGCAGACCCTCGATCTGGTGGTACTTGCCGATCTCCGGGAGAATCTCTTTATCCACGAAACGCCGGCAAGTCTCGATGATCGCCTTCTGCTCCTCCGTCCACTCGTCGTCGAGTTCGTAGAGATCGGTCTTGGAAGTAGCGCGTTCGTGGGATGTGGTGGCCATGTTTTTCCTCGCGACACGTGGAGTAATGGAGAAAGAAGTATATTAGCACTCGGCCGCGCAGCCACGCATCCGCAACGGGCAAGGCTTGACCCAATGTAAAGCCGGGAGTATAGTTACTGAATATAGTATCAGTTAAAGGGCGTGTTCCGGCATGCAACGCCGAATTCTGCACATTGATATGGACGCGTTTTTCGCGTCGGTCGAGCAGGTGCGCGATCCGCGCCTGGCCGGCAAACCGCTGATTGTCGGCGGCGCACCGGAGGACCGGCGCGGCGTCGTGTCCACGGCGTCCTACGAGGCGCGCAAATACGGCGTGCACTCGGCCATGTCGCTCACAGAGGCGCACCGCCTCTGCCCGCACGGCATCTTCATCCGCGGGAATTTCGAGTTTTACCGCGAAGCGTCGAAAAAGGTGCATGCCATTCTCGGTCGCGTGTCGCCTCTGGTGCAAATGGCTTCAATCGACGAAGCTTACGTGGAGGTGTCGGGTTCGCAGCGCCTTTTCGGCGGCGACGACGGTATCGCAGCGTTCATCAAGTCCGAAGTGTTCAGGCAGACCTCGCTGCCCTGTACGGTCGCCATTGCGCCGAACAAACTTGTGGCTAAAGTCGGTTCGGACGCGGCCAAACCGGACGGCTATGTGCGTGTGGCGGAGGGAAGCGAAGCGCTGTTTCTCGCGCCGCTGCCCATCGCTAAGTTGCCTGGGGCCGGGCCGAAGACCTGCGAGGCGTTGGAGCTGCTTGGTGTCCGGACGATTGGCGATCTGGCCGCGCTGCCGATTTCACGGCTGTTGGCGGCCTTCGGACCGATGGGGTATGCATTGCGGCGAACGGCGCAGGGCGTCTCCACTTCAGCGGTTGAAACAGAACACATCCCGAAATCCATCGGCCGCGAGACGACCTTCCCGAAGGACTTGCTCGACTGGAAGCATATCGAGCGTGTGCTGCATTACCTGGCCGAGAAAAGCCTTTACGCATTGCGCGAGGAGGGCATGGAGGCGCAGCGGGTGACGCTCAAGGTGCGCTATGCCGACTTCAGCACCTATACTTTCGCGCGCACGCTGGAGCAGCCGACCGCGCTGGACAGCGACGTGTTCGCGGCCCTGCACGAGCTCCTGCCGCGGGGCCGCGAGCGGCCCATGCGTGTGCGGCTCATCGGCGTGAGTCTCTCGCAGTTCACGCACAATCAACACCAATTGCCTCTCTTCTGCGGGCAACTGACTGCGAAATGGGAACGCGTGCTCGAATCCGTCGATCGCGTCCGCGGCAAGCATGGATTTGAATGCCTGCGCTCGTGCCAATCCATGGCGCTGGGCCGCGACGTCAAACTCGCCACGCCTGCGCTGTCGCGGTGAATGAATCGACAGACCGCAGCTATTTCAGCGCAGGGAAATTCGGTTTGCGCTTCTCCAGGAACGACGCGACGCCTTCGCGGAAGTCGTCGGAGCCTAGCGACTGGACCATTTCATCGACGGCGACGTCGCAGGCTTCGCCGAGGGTCTGGAATTGCGCGGTGTAGGCCATGCGCTTGATGACGCCCATGCTGCGCGGCGAGGCCATGGTGGCGAGTTGGACGGCGTAGGCGCGCGCGGTGGCCATCAGTTGGTCCGCCGGCACGGCCTGGTTTACGAGGCCCATCGCGTGTGCCTCGGTGCCGTTGATCACGCGTGCGGAGTACAGCAGGTCGAGCGCGTTGTGCATGCCGACCAGCCGCGGCAGCAGCCACGCGAGGCCGTATTCCGCGATCAACCCGCGCTGCGAGAAGGCGGTGGTGAACTTTGCCGTGTCCGCCGCGAAGCGGATGTCGCAGTAAAGTGCGTGCACTAGCCCGAGGCCCGCCGCCGCGCCGTTGATCGCCGCAATCGTCGGCTTCGGCACGGCGAGCGGAAACGAATACTGCTTCTTGAAGTCCTCGCGGGCGCCGTTGCCGATCGCCGGTGCGGGCTCGTCGCGATCCGCGCCGCCCGGCGTCACGTTGCCGCTCATCACGGATTGCAGCAGGCCCATGTCGGCCCCCGCGCAGAAACCTTTGCCCGCGCCGGTCACGAGGATGACCCTCACCTCGGGGTCACGCGCCGCCTCAGCGAAGGCCGCCTTGTATTCACCCTCCATG
>VFKU01000407.1 GCA_009885415.1 Rhodothermota bacterium | reverse complement strand
TGCGGCAAGAGGGCCGCGGCATCGGGCTGGTGAACAAGATCAAGGCCTACGAACTCCAGGACCAGGGGATGGACACGGCGGAGGCCAACGTCCATCTCGGCTTCGATCCCGACCCGCGCGAATACGGGATTGGCGCGCAAATTTTGCGCGACCTCGGCGTTACCACGATGCGGCTCATCTCCAACAATCCGGTGAAACGGGCGGGATTGCAGGGTTACGGCCTCGAGATTACGGGCCGGATTCCCATCGAGATACCGGCCAACGAGCACAATGAGCGATACTTGCGAACGAAACGCGAGAAGTTCGGGCACCTGCTCAAGGAATTCGACACCGACAGCGCGGACACGAAGATTGAAGGGAGCGCACACTAATGCCGAATATTTTGCAGGGCGATTTCGCGGGGAAGTCCCGGAAATTCGGAATCGTCATTTCCCGCTTCAACGAGTTTATCAGCTCGAAATTGCTTGAGGGCGCATTGGATGGCCTCAAGCGGCACGGCGTTGCGGATGAGGACATCACCGTGGCGTGGACGCCCGGCGCCTTCGAGATACCGCTCATTGCGCGCAAAATGGCGGATGCAAAAAAGTACGACGCGGTGATTGCGCTCGGGTGTGTGATTCGCGGCGCGACCCCCCACTTCGACTATGTCGCGGGCGAAGCGGCGAAGGGCGTGGGCCAGGCGAGTCTGGCGTCGGGCGTGCCGGTGATCTTCGGCGTGCTGACTACCGACACCATCGAGCAGGCGATCGAGCGCGCCGGCACGAAATCGGGCAACAAGGGTTTTGATTCGGCGATGGCCGCGCTTGAGATGGCGAACCTGCTGAGAAAACTGTGAGCAGAATGAGCCCCAGCGAACGCCGGCGCGCGCGCGAGCGCGCCCTCGAATTTCTTTTCGGCCTCGGTTTCACGGGCGTAGACTGGCGCGAGGGGCTGGCGGAATTCTGGGAGACCTTCGCCACGCGCGAGGTCTCGCGGCACTACGCTGGTGAACTGATCGAGGGCGTCGAGGACCATCGCGCCGAACTCGATGAGGCGGTGGACGGCGCGCTGCAAGGCTGGACGCCCGAGCGCGTGGGCCGCATCGAGCGCACGATCCTGCGCATTGCACTCTTCGAGATGAAATACCGCGTGGATGTGCCCCCCAAGGTCGCCATCAACGAGGCCCTCGAACTCGCCAAGGCCTACAGCGCGGCGGAGTCGACCGGGTTCATCAACGCCGTGCTCGATCGCCTGAACGACGAGTCCGCCTCGAAACCCACATCACAATCATGAACGAAGTCGAGGCCGACACGCGCTGGGTCGATCTCCACCTGCACACCAATTTCTCCGACGGCGCGGACGATCCGGAGACGGTCGCGCAGCGCGCCGCCGAACTTGGCGCCTCGGCGATCGCCATCACCGATCACGACACGCTCGGCGGCCTGGCCCGCGCCTCCACGGCCTGCACCGCTGCGGGCATCGAGTTCCTCCCCGGCGTCGAAATTTCTTCGCGTACGGGCAGCCACGAGTTGCACATTCTCGGACTCGGCGTGGACCCCACGAACGAAGCGCTCGGGCAGACGCTGGCGCGCATGGCGCAGATCCGCCGCGAACGCGGACGCGCGATGTCGGCGAAGCTCGCGGCACTGGGCGTGGCAATCGACTATGAAGCGATCGAATTACGGGCGGGCCTCGGCGTGGTGGGCCGCATGCATCTCGCGCGCGCCGTGCTCGAACTGGGCCATGTCGCCACCGTACAGGACGCTTTCGACAAATATCTCAAGGCGGGCCGCCCGGCCTACGTCGCGCGCGAGTCGCTCTCGCCCGAAGAGTCCATCGACGCGATTCACGCCGCCGCTGGCCTTGCGTTCATTGCCCACCCCGGCATAGGCAAACTCGAGTCGCGCTTCGATCTGCTCCTCGCGCTTCCCTTCGATGGCATCGAGGTGCACCACTCGAAACACACGCCCGAACAGCGCAAGCGCTTCGCGGCGCTCGCCGAAGCGCGCGGACTCCTCAGCAGCGGCGGCTCGGATTGCCACGGAGGCATCAAGGGCGACCCCATGTTGATCGGCAGCGTGCGCACGCCCTACGCGATCTACACCCGCATCCGCGAAGCGATCGAAACACGGACCCGCGCCACGCGGTAAGGCGGGTCTCGACCCGCCGATCCTCGCCGGGCGATTTACAGGAACTGGTAATTCTGGATGATCGTCAGGTTCCAATACACCGTCTGGAACACAAACGAACACAGCGAGAGCGTCACCAAAGTATACCCGAGCCGCGCTAGAATCGTCCCCCGGCCGGAGGTCCACAACGTGACCGTGATCGCGGCCATCGCGAGTACAAGCACGGCGATAACGAGTGGAATGGAGAGCAGGACGGCCATCGATGGCGGGAGTCCAAAAACAATCGCCATTGGATCACCCAGAGAGGCCAGGAATGCGACGACAAAGGCCAGTACGCTCGCGCAGACAAACCAGCCGAAGACCCGCGCGTACAGCGGAGTGAATTCGTCGCGCGACTTGATGACGTCGTGTTTCCAGCGGACGATCGCCGCCACGGGCCAGCAGACAATCGAGAGCAGGCAAATCAGCAAGGTGGCAACGAAGGCCGCGAGATGCCATTCCGGCACCGCTACGTCACCGTTGCGCTCGAAGGCGAAAATGCCGAGCTCGGCGAACGCGAAATGATTGATCTTCCCGCCTTCGTCTTCGATGAAGACGATCCGCTTCGGGCCGTCCTCTTCCTGAAACGTGTTCGGCCCGACTTCAATCCAGCGTTTTTTGCCGGTGATGCTCAGGTGCAGGGCGTCCTTGCCGTCATACGTCACGTTGACCGGCTGGAACGCGATGGCCATCTTGGCCAGGCTTCGGTGCGAAAAGCGGTTCGCGCGATAGGAGCCCGTGTACCGCGTCGCGCGTTGGCCGAAGCCTTCGAGCGCGACTGGTTTTGGCGACGGAGTTGGCACGAAATAGCGCTTTGCAAAGGCCTCCATGAACTCACCGCGTGGTTCCGCGCCGGTCGTCGTGTTGAAGGAGGCAAAGACACCGGTTTTTTGTTCAGGCATCAGCGCGAAGAGCGTGTGAAACAAGATCGTGTCGCCGCCGTGGCCCACGATGCGCAGGCCCGGCAGGCTCATGTCCATCATGCCGTAGGCCTGCGGATTCACACCGGACGCCATGGTGTGCAGGGGCGTCTGCATCGTGCGCGCGGTTTCTTCTTCTAGGATACGCGCGCCGTGATACTCGCCCAGATTCAGGAACGCGGTCATGAATGCGGCCATGTCGAGCGCGGTCGTGCTCACGCCGCCGACAGGACCGAGCGGAACGAACTCGAACTCCTCTTCCTTGTACGCTTCTGCCTCGAAACGATAACCCTTCGACAAGTCGGACGCGAACTCCGCGGGGAGCGGCTGGGCGAGGAGGGTGCGCTTGAGGCCCAGCGGCTCGAGGATATGCGCCTGCACGTATTTCTCCCAAGGCTCGCCGCTAATCTGCTCGACGACATGCATCGCCAGCCCCGTCCCGTGGTTCGAGTACGACGCATACTTTTCCGGCTCCCGCACACGCGCGGGCATTTCGTCGCGAAGGACATCGGCGAGCGGGCGCATCGTGGCGGGATCGTGACTAAAGAGGCCGATCACCTGGTCCTCGAAACCGGCCGTGTGCGTCAGGAGGTGCTTCATGGTCACCGGCGCGCCGAAGCGCTTCGGCACCTGCACGTCCTTGAGATAGGTGTTCACGTCCGCGTTGAGATCGAGCTTGCCCTGCTCCAGCAACTGCATTACGGAGGTCCACACAAAAAGTTTCGAGACTGATCCAATGCGAAACAGCGTCGTGGCAGGCTCCACCGGCTTGCGCTCCTTCAGGTCGGAATAGCCGTAACCCTTGGAAAAAATGACCTCGCCATTGCGCACGATCGCCACCACGCTGCCCGCGACGTGATGCGCTTCGAGCATGGCGTTCATCGTGCCGTCGACCCACGCCTCGAGCGCCGCGCGGTCGTCCAGCGAGGCTGGCTGCGCTTCGGCATGAGCGGTCGCGGCCGATAGCAGGATACTGAGCAGCAGAAAATTGAGTCGAAGAATACGCACGTTGGACCTCCCGGAAATTCGGCTGCGGCTATCATACCCGCCGCACGCCCGGCGGCCAAGGCCGGCGCGCAGACTTTGACCGCTCGCGCGCTCTACTGGTTTGTGAAGTGCTGGCGGAACATAAAAAAGACCGCGCCCAGCATACACAGCGCCGCCCAGAGGTAATCCAGACGCGGCGGCTCTTTAAGGTAGATCGCGGCAAAGGGCACGAAGACCGACAGCGTGATGATCTCCTGGAGAATCTTGAGCTGCCCAACGTTCATCACCTGGTGGCCGATCCGGTTCGCGGGTACTTGCAGGAGATACTCGAAAAGCGCGATGCCCCAGCTCACCAGCGCCGCAACGAGCCACGGCTTGTCCGCCAGATTTCTCAAGTGGCCATACCACGCGAAGGTCATGAAGACGTTGCTGAGCGCGAGCAGCGCGGCGGTAGCCAGGATCGTTCTCATACGTTTCTCCGGGGGACATGAAGTGTGCGGAATTTTGCCACAGACGCTTGCGCGGTAACAGGCGGATTCCGTAGGCTCTCCCCTCGACCGCACGAAAGGGCCTGCGATGTCCACCCAAATCGACCGCTACCGCGCCAAGTTTCAGTACGACACCTGGGCCAACCGCCAGGCGCTCGCCTCGCTGCGCGCGATGAATCCAGCCCCCGAGAAAGCGCGCCTGTGGCTCGCGCACATCGTCGGCGCGCAGGACGTGTGGCTCAGCCGCCTACAGAAGGATGTCCCCTGCACCGCCGCCTGGCCCGATCTCTCGCTCGCCCAGATCGAAGCGCGCCTCGAAGGCCTGTGCGGCATCTGGGAAATGCTCCTGGACCAGATGCGCGAACCGCAATTGGAACAGATGATCTCCTATGCGAACCTAGCGGGCCAACCCTTCTCGACAGCGCGCAGCGAAATCTTCGACCACGTCCTGTTCCACGGCGCCTATCACCGCGGGCAGATCGCCGCGCAGATCCGCGAGCACGGCGGCCAGCCCAACACCACCGACCACATCGTGTGGCTGCGGCTCCCGCAGGATCAGCGCTGACTTATTGGCGTCGTAGAGCGAAGTGCCGGATCACCCCCGCGACTGCGGGGTTCCCAGAGCGAGTAGCCGAGGTCTCAGCCATGCCGCGACGCCGTCTTCGGACAATACTCTTTTCGCCGAAGACAAGAACCTCACGGTCTTAACGCAAGTTCGCGCCACGGGATTCGGTTGAGGTTGTTCGGGGTCAAACCCTCGACACGCGGGCTCTTGAGGAAAGGGCGGGTCTGGAAATACACCGGCGAAATCGGCGCGGCGGCGAGGAGACGGCGCTCGGCGTCGTCTAAGAGCGCCCGTCGCTGCTCTGGATTGGCCTCCTGCGCGGCGCGAAGTACCGAATTCTCGAAGGCGTGCTGCGAGAAGCCCGTCCGGTTGTTTCCGGAGGACGCGATAAACATCTCCAGAAAATTAGACGCGTCGGGGTAATCGGCCACCCAGAACGACCGGGCCAGATCGTAGTCCCGCGCCTTCATGGAGGCGAGCCATGATTTTCCGTCCATGTTTTGCAAATTCACGTGCACGCCGAGGTGCGTCTTCCACATTTCCTGCAGCGCTTCGCAGTAGCGGCGCACGTTGTCGTTGGTGTCGAAGATCATCGTGATCGCAGGAAAACCAGCGCCGTCCGGGTATCCGGCTTCCGCGAGCAGCGCTTTAGCGCGTGCAGGGTCGAAGGTGTGGCGTGTCACGGCAGGTTCGGCGGCCAGCGCGTGGGTCCCGTAGACGTATCCGCCAAGATTGGGCGGTACAAAAGACTCGGCCGGAGTCTGCCCGGCTTTGAGTACGTGATTCACGAGCGCAGCGCGATCGATCGCGTACCCAAAGGCCAGGCGTACTTTCTCATTGTCGAAGGGTTTTCGGGTCGTATTGAACCGGATGAACTCGGTCGCGATGGAGGGGTCGACGCGCAGAACCTCGGGCTGGTCTTTTTGGTAGGCCTCGACTTTGGAGAGGGGCAACTGGTTGGTGAAGTCGAGTTCGCCCGCGCGGAACTGGCGCTCTTCGGCGCTGGGGTCCTGAATGGGCAGGAAGATCACGCGATCCAGGCGGACCGCATCGCGGCCCCAATAGTGCGGATTTTTCTCTACGACGATTTCCTTGTTGGGCGTCCAGGCCGAGAGATGGAAGGGCCCGTTTGAGACGTGGTTGCCCGGCCGCGTCCAGAGCGTGTCGCGATCGGTCATCTTGCCGTGCTTCTCGATCGTCGCGCGGTGCACGGGATAGAAACTGAAATGAATCTGCAGCAAGAGGAAGTATGGCGCGGGTGCGCGCAGGCGGACTTCGAGCGTCCGTGGATCAACCGCCTTCACCCCCACTTTTCCGAAATCGGACTCCATTCCATGGTTGAAGGCCTCCGCGCCGGAGATGAGGTGGAGCATGTAGGCGTATTCAGCGGCGAGCGGCGGCGAGAGCATGCGTTGCCAACTGTAAACGAAGTCCTCCGCCGTGAGCGGGTCGCCGTTCGAGAAGCGGAGGCCCGGCGCGAGCGTGAAGGTGACGCCCGC
>VFKU01000791.1 GCA_009885415.1 Rhodothermota bacterium | reverse complement strand
TGGAGCCGCTGCAGGGCGAGGGGGGTGTGCGCGTGCCGAAGGCGGACTACCTGCGCGAGGTGCGGCGGGTGTGCGACGCGAAGGGCGCGCTGCTGATTCTCGACGAAGTGCAGACGGGCATGGGCCGGACGGGCCGGCTCTTCGCACACGAGCATTCGGGCATCACGCCCGACATCATGACGCTGGCCAAGGCGCTGGGCAACGGCGTGCCGATCGGCGCGATGGGTTGCACCAACCCCGTCGCGTCGGGCTTCAGCGTGGGCTCGCACGCGAGCACCTTCGGCGGCAATCCGCTATCGAGCGCGGCCGCGCTGGCCGTCGTGACGACGATGATCGAGATGGGCCTGCCGCAACAGGTCGCCGTGATGGGCGACTATTTTCTCTCGAAGCTGCGCGGGCTCAAGGTAAAGCACACGGCGATCATCGACGTGCGCGGGATGGGCCTGATGATCGGAGTCGAGTTGAAGTCGGCGGCCGGGCCGGCGATCTCGCGGATGCTGGCTGCGGGAATCATCTGCGGGCCGGCGGGGCCGAACGTGATTCGTTTCGTGCCGCCGCTGATCGTGACGCGCGACCAGGTGGACCGGGTGGTGACGGCGCTCGACGCGGCCTTGCAGGGGGCCTGATGTACGACGATTTTATCTCCTTCGCGGATCTGACGCGCGGGGAGATCGAGGAACTGCTCTCGTTGGCGGACGATCTCAAGAAGCGCCGCAAGAACGGCGAGCTGTATCAGCCGCTCCGCGGCAAGACGATCGGGATGCTTTTCGAGAAGCCGAGCCTGCGCACGCGGGTGACGTTTGAGACCGGCATCTATCAGCTCGGCGGACATGCCGTGTTCATGGAGATGCGGCTGGGCGAGCGCGAGACCGTGCCGGACATTGCGCGCAATCTTGAGCGCTGGGTGGACGGGATCGTCGCGCGAACGCATTCGCACGACAGCGTGCTCGAACTTGCAGCGCACGGCGCGGCGCCGGTGATTAACGCGCTGACGGATCTGCTGCATCCTTGCCAAATTCTGGCCGACGCGATGACCTTGCGCGAAAAGCGGGGCAGCCTGGAAGGCTTGCACGTCGCGTTTGTTGGCGATGGAAATAACGTCTTTGCGTCATGGGCGGAGTTGGCGGCGTGCGTCCCGATCAAGCTGACGCTGGTGTGCCCGAAGGGCTACGAATTGAAGGGGCCGGTGCATGAGCGCGCGAAGGAACTGGCGGGCGACCGCTACGGAGTGACGCAGGACCTCGAGAGCGGCGTTCGCGGCGCGGACGTGGTGTATACGGACGTCTGGACGAGCATGGGCCAGGAAGCGGAGAACACGAAGCGACAGAAGGCCTTTCGGCCGTATCAGGTGAATCGCCGCGTGATGGAATTGGCCGGACGGGACGCGCTGTTCATGCACTGTCTTCCGGCGCATCGCGGCGAGGAAGTAACCGATGACGTGATCGAGAGCGAGCAGTCGATCGTGTTTGACGAAGCGGAGAACCGCTTGCACGCGCAGAAGAGCGTTCTGGTTTGGGCGCTGACGTGACGTCGCCCGATTTCGTTCGCAGCTTTCAGA
>VFKU01000630.1 GCA_009885415.1 Rhodothermota bacterium | reverse complement strand
CATTGAAGGACGTTACGAAAGGCATCACCTTCCCCGCGAAGATCGAGGCCGACGGCACAACGCTCAAAGCCAAAGCCGAATTCACCATCAAGCGTTTCGAATGGAACGTGACCTACCCAGGCGCCGCCGACGACCTCATCCGCGAAGACGTGCTGCTCTATTTCGACATCGTCGCCAAGGCGAAACCCTCCGCCTGACCCTCCACAATGCGCCCGCGGGTTGACTCAATCCGTCGGTGTTTGTTAGCGTAGTCGTTCTTCCGGGCGGTTAGCTCAGTTGGTTAGAGCGCTTGCTTGACATGCAAGAGGTCACAGGTTCGATTCCTGTACCGCCCACCACTTCCTACGTCCGTCACTCGCTGCGCGCCCAGGAGCATGCGCCGGATGTATATCCGCGAAGACGATCTGCACGGCCGCGAAATCTCCGAGTTAATCCGCGAACACCTGCAAAGCATGCACGAACACTCTCCTCCCGAAAGCGTTCATGCACTGGGCCTCGATGCGCTGCGTGCGCCCGAGATCGCTTTCTGGAGCGCGTGGGAGGGTCCCGAACTGCTCGGATGCGGGGCCCTGAAGGAATTAGATCCCCGGCACGGCGAAATAAAATCCATGCGCACCGTGCGCAAGCACTTGAGAAAAGGCGTCGCCGCGGAAATGCTCCAGCACATCATCGGCGTCGCCGCGAGCCGTTCCTACACCCGCCTCAGCCTCGAGACCGGCTCCATGGAGGCCTTCGCGCCCGCCCGGGCGCTGTATGCGCGCTTCGGCTTCGAGTATTGCGGGCCCTTCGACGGCTACACTGACGACCCCAACAGCGTCTTCATGACGCGGCGGCTGTGATCTCCGCCGCGTCAATTCCCGGTTGAGCGCGCCTAGTTCGCGCTCGGGTCCGCCTTCAGTTGCGCCGCGCGGTCATCTCGGGCCCGGCTGATGATATACGCGTGGATCGCCTCCACGTCGTCCTTGTTCAGCACGTCCGAGAAGTTCGGCATCCCGTTTTTCTGAAGCGCGCCTTCGATCACGATTTTTGCAAAATTGTCGTGCACCGCTTTCGACGAATACCGCAGGTCGGATAGCACGCCCGCGCCGACCGCGAAGAAGCCGTGACACACGGTGCAGGTCTTGGCATACAGCGCCTCGCCGCGCGCGATCACGTCCGGCCCGGCGGCATTGTCCGGCGGCGGCGGGATCGCCGTGAAGCGCTTCGCTTCGACCTCGGGCATCGGCGCTTTTCCACCCAGCTTGAACGCAAGAAGGTGTCCAGGGTTGGCGTGAGACACGGCTGCCGCAACGGCGGCGTCCGCAATTCCTGTCAACGGAGTTACACCGCCCCACCCCGCGAGCACGGCGACATATTGTTCGCCCTTCACTTCGTAACTGATGGCTGGCGCGATGATGCCGATGTTCGTGGCAACTTCCCACAACTTGGTCCCGTTGTCCGCTTGATACGCGACAAAATTTCCGCCGCCGGTGCCTTGAAACACGAGATTGCCCGCGGTCGTGAGGAGTCCACCGTTGGTCGTCCCAGGATATTTCACACTCCAGACTTCCTTCTGCGCCACCGGGTCCCACGCCTTCAGTGTGCCAAACATCGGCGGCAAGGGCGCCATCTTGGCCAGCGCCACAACCTGGGCAAAGTCGACGCCCGT
>VFKU01000438.1 GCA_009885415.1 Rhodothermota bacterium | reverse complement strand
TGCGCGGTCTGGCCGTGAAGTATCCGGGCGATGTGGGCATCGCGAAGGACCCCGCCGTCCTGTTCCATGACGATTTCGAGAACGATGCGCCCGGCAAACTCTGGGATGAAGTGAAGACCCGCGGGAAGTCCGTCACGCCCGCCGTGCAGGGGGAAACGGCGGCAGCCATCGCGCGCGGCGCTCGTTCGGCGAGAGTGATGCTGGCCAAAGACGGATTCAGCGACATCTCACTCTACAAGAAACTGGCTCCGGCCCGCGACCAAATCCACATGCGGCATTACGTGCGCTACGGGCGCGACTACGGATTTCATGGACACGGCGGAAGCGGGTTCATGGCCGACGCGGGCCAAGGCGCGTTCAAAGGTGCCGGCAAGGCGCCCGATGGCGATAAATTCTTTTGGGCCACCCTCGAACCCATCGGTGGCCGGGGCCGCTCGTGGCCTCCGCCCGGAGCGCTCATCTTTTACGCCTACTGGTGGAAGATGAAGCCGGATGGCCGGGGCAATCACTGGGGCAATTGGTTTCAGCCGAAGCCCGCGACAGTTCCGTCGCTGGAGACCTGGCTCTGCGTCGAGTGGCGCGTGAAGGTCAATTCGCCGGGGCGCGACGATGGGGAACTGGATTGCTGGATCGATGGAGCAAAACATGGCGAGTTTCGCGGGATCAACTGGCGCGAGGCGGAGACGATTAAGCTGAACAAGGTCTGGCTCACGCTCTGGCTGGAACCTGACAGTTATCAACAATCCGGCGGCGGCACCACACGGACTGTCTGGTATGACGACGTCGTGGTCGCGACGGATTACATCGGGCCCAAGGTAAAAAAGTAACACGCGGAGAAATCCGTGGCAGCGGTCCGTCCGAGGCTTCGATCTCGGATCGTCGTGGCCCGCGCCGATCGTTCTCCTCGCTTTCGGCCGCGATTTCCTGGAACACTTCCATGCGGTTGCTTTTGTAGGAAACGAACGACTCGACGCTTATGCCAGACCCCAGAAACAAGGTGGTGTTTGCCACGGTGGCGGCCGTGGCGACG
>VFKU01000168.1 GCA_009885415.1 Rhodothermota bacterium | reverse complement strand
TAGATCCAATCACATTTATCGGCGACACAGACCCGCAGACGCCGCACATACACGCGCACTATGGCGCCCCCAATGTGTTCTTCCCCGAGGAATCCATTAACTTAACGGACGGCGATGACCCGCATATGAATATTCTCGATATCGCCTTGGCCGTAACTCGGGATGCGTTGTCGGCGAAGTCGCAATCCTGGGTCACGGATGGAACCTTGACGCTATCGGACGGGACCGAGGCGCGCGTACCCATCACTTGGGAGAGAATTGAAGCTTCGGCTGAAAACCCGGGCCCGAGCCCGGCCTTAAAATTCACGGTTCATCTCTCGGAAATAACGAGCGGGGTGGCGCGCGGCGCCGAGGTCGCCATTTCCCCTGAGGTTTTTCGCACTATCACGGGGTTCCATTGGTATTGGGATCTTCATCCGCAACCAGACATGGCTCTTGACCCCCTGCCAGTCGCAGCCTCTCGCCCCCAAGGGGACATGTACAACATGTTCGAGACGACGTTGAGCGCTGACGCTGGAAATGTTGTCTTGCGGGATGGGTCACGGCTCTCAGATAGTCGGGGGACAGGGGCATTCACAATCTTTTATGATACTTCCTTGAAGCTTTTCCAAGTCGCTACAGAAATATTCATTGTGGATCTCGGTGGAAGCGGTGAAGTGGGTGTGTTGACGCCCGACTATGAGCCCTTTGTGGGTGATCGAGTGAAAGTGCACCGGGGTGGGCCCGGAGAAACCGGAGAGGTTCTCATTGACCTTGGGACTATGCCCGCCGTGCGGTCGCCCCGCAGTGCGGACCCACCGTTCTCGGTCTTCACAGTATTCGAACCCGAGGGTTTCAATCAGCCGATTCGCCAATTGACGGACGCCGAGGCCGAAACGCTTCGCTATGCGTTTTACAACGACGGGTTCTACGTCGAAGTGACGGACCGAAATACCGGCGAGCCGTTGGTGCGCGCGGAAGGATTTCTGGACATTTCCTTCTTCCCGTACTTGGAGCCTTGCGACCTGCCTCCGTGCACCGGCATCGCGCAGACGCGGCAATTGCCCGAGAAGGGCACCGTGAGCTTCGCGTTGGGTGCCGCCGCATCGGGCCCCTTGGATTTGTATGCCAACGGCGAATTGCTGGGCGCGCTCGCCGAGCCAGTCACGGACGCCAATCCGGCGGCCTGCGGGCTGGACGGCGACGATCGGACGCTCTCGGTCGAGCTTTATCCGGGCACGTATTACTGGCATGCGCATGACAAGGACGGCAAGATGGTGGATGGTCATGTCACCGTTTCGGGCGGCGGGTGTCAGGTGGTGGTGGTGGATTCCGCTGGCGCGTGACGCGCTACTGATTAGCAATATTTTCAGCGCCCCTGGGGCATGCGCCTCGGGGGCGCTTTGTTTTTTCTTCGCGCGGATCGGACTTGGCGGGTCAAGACCCGCCCTGCGCTGGGGCGAGGGCCTTCTCGATCGCGGGCGCGATGAAGTCGAGCGTCCGCGCGATCGCGCCTTGGTTCAGTCGAACGACCTCGAGCGCGGCCGCGCCGATGTGCGCGCGGCGGGGCTCGTCTTCGAGCAGCGCCGCGAGTGCCGCGGGCAGATCCTCGGGCGAGCGCGTTTGCACTGCGGCGCCGTGCTCGAGGAGGGGTGCCGCGATGTCTTCAAAATTGCCCATGTGCGGGCCAAAGACTGTAGCGACGCCTTGCGCGGCGGGCTCGATCGGATTGTGGCCGTTTACGCCGGGGTAAAAGCTGCCGCCGATGACGGCGACGGTCGCCAGGCTGTAGACGCGGCGCAGTTCGCCGTGGGTATCGAGGAGCAGCACCGGGGCGCCGGATTGTGCTGCGCTCTCGCGGAGCGCCGAGCGCCGGACGTGGGGCACGGCGCTGAAGGCCGCCTCGGCCTCGCCGAGCCGATCGAGGTGGCGCGGGGCGACGATCATCCGCAGGCCGGGAAAGCGCGGGCTGAGCGCGGTCCAGCAGCGCGCGGCGAGGACTTCGTCTCCGGGGCGCGTGCTGCCGAATACGAGCACGGGCGCGGCGTCCGTAATACCAAGCGAGCGCCGCAAAGCCGCGCGCTCCTCGAGGGTGCAGGCGGCCGGCGCGGCGTCGTATTTGATGTTTCCGGTGACGGCGATACGCGCGCGATCCAGCCCGAGCGCCGCGAGGCGTTCGGCGAAGACCGCGGACTGCATGGCCGCCGCGGCCATCGGCCGCACGACGGGCCGCCACAGCGCCGCCATGCGGCGGTAGGACTTGGCACGGCCATCGCTGAGCCGCCCACTCACGAGGGCGACCGGCACGCGCCGAGCGTGCGCCGCGGCGAGCACGCCGGGCCAGAGCTCGGTCTCGACCAGCAGCAGCGCGCGCGGCCGGAGCCGCGTAAAGAATCCGTGCACCGTAAGCGGGTGATCCAGCGGAAACCATGTGACCGGAACGGGTGCTTCGCGCCGCGCGAGTGCGAGCCCGGCCGGGGTGGACACGGTGAGCACAAGCGGCACGCCGCTCCAGCGATCGAGCATCGCGCGCAGGAGCGGAATCGCGGTCGTCACTTCGCCGACGCTGCACGCGTGGACCCAAAAGGGCCGGTGGTTTGTGGGCGGCATGGACGGGCGAAAGCGCGCCAACTGCGGGCGACGCCGGGCGCTCGCGGCCAGCCACGCCGCGGCCAGTGGCGCGGCCGGCCACAGCGCGGCGCGATAGGCCTCAAGCGTGGCCCACTCGAAAAAACGCGGCGGCCAGTCCCTCACGGGATCGGCCGCCGGCGCGTTCGTACTGTTCGTTGAGATCGGCCTTCCCTCGTCCTCACTCCGTCGGCGAGAAGGTGCGCGAGCCGGACGGGTCGATGATGGTCGGTGTGACGAAGATGAGCAGGCTGCGCTGGTCCACCTGCTTCGACTTGCCCCGGAAGAAGAACCCGAGCACAGGAATCTTGGAGAGATACGGGACCCTCTTCTCTTCCTTGATCGACTTGTCGGTGATTAACCCGCCCAGGACGAGGGTGTCGCCGTCGCCCACGTTCACGTTGGTCCACACGGACTGGGTGCCGACGGTCGGATACGTCAAGACGGTCTTTTGGGACTGTCCAAGAATGGTGTTATCCACTTCGAAGGTCTTCTCGCCGAGTTTTTCGATGACTTGAGGGTTCAGCCACAGCCGCACTTTGTTATCTGCAATATACGGCGTGACCGAGAGCGTGTAACCGAAAATGAAGGACTCGAGAATCGGCTGCTTGAAACTGCTTGTCGCCGTATTCGATGTGGTCCCCTGGCTTCCCTGTATCGCGATGACTTGCGTAATTTCACCCACCTTGAAGTATTCCGTCGTGACATCCGCGATCACGGCCGGCTTCTGGTTCATCGTGGTAATGCGCGGCGAGCTGAGCAGCTCGGTTTCTCCCAGCGTACTAAGAAAGTCGAAGGTCACGCCCAGGTTGTCGCCGTTGCCGTTGTCGATGATGTTGAAACCCAGCGCGGCGCCCGGGGGGCCGGGGCTCAAGCCCAAGCCCGTAAGATCGACCACGCTGCGCACGAAGTCAAAGGGCGACCGTGTCGCGCCGGTATTGGGATCGATACCCGGGGAAATTCCGCCTTCTGCGGGCTCGGGAAGATTTTCAAGGTTCGGCACGTGCTCCAGACTAGACCAGGTTCCTTTCCAGTTGAAGCCCTTCTTGTCGACATCGCCCACCTTGAGATTCACGAACTTGGCCTCGATCGAGACCTGGGAGGGAAGGATATCGAATTCCTCGATGAGTTTTTTGATGCGCTCGTGATTTTTCGGCGTCGTGTGCACCACCAACTGGTTGGTCCCCAGGTTGTAGCGCATGAACGATAGTAGACGCTGCGTCACCGGCTCGATGACCGGCGGCACCAGGCTTCGAACCATCTGGAGCTGTGTCGATTCGCCGGTGTACCCTTCCGCCGCGCCCAAGCCCGGCCCGGGACCGCCGATGAAATTGCCTCCGGCCCGCTGGCCAC
>VFKU01000128.1 GCA_009885415.1 Rhodothermota bacterium | reverse complement strand
TTTCTGGAGGACGGCGTGCCGGTGGCGACGGAGCCGGCCGCTATCTGGGAGCGGTTTAACGCGGTGCACCCCGAAGTCATTCGCCGGTGGCGCGAACGGCGCGCGCTCGAGAAGGACGACACGGGCGAGGTCAACCACGCGCTCGAAGCGGAGCGGCTTCGCAGAAAGCGCGTCGAGCTGAAGTCTGGCGTGGATTCGCCCGAGTGGAAGGCGGCGAACGAGCGCTACCTGGCCAAGGAGAAAGAATCGCAGGGCGAGTTCGACGCGATTCGGAAAAAGATCGACGCGCTGAACACCGAGAACGGCCGCTACGCGCTCTCCGTGCTTACGGCGGACGGCAAAGAGAAAGTCTTGGCGCTGGACGAGATCGTCCGGGCCTTCCCTCCGAACCGGCTTGGCATCGGCGGCAAGACGAGCGTGTATGTTTCGCGCTGGCGCGAATTTCTCTTCGACGATCCGCGCGAGGCGAACAGCGAAGGCGGCGTGTTTCCGGCGATCTTCGGGACGGTCATCATGACGCTGCTGATGTCGCTGGCCGTCGTGCCCTTCGGCGTGCTCGCCGCACTGTATATACGCGAATACGCCAAGGCCGGGTTCGCGGTCAGCGCGGTGCGCGTCGCGATCAACAATCTGGCGGGTGTGCCGAGCATCGTGTTCGGCGTGTTCGGCCTGGGTTTTTTCTCCTACATCATCGGCGCGAACATCGACCAACTGCTCTTCGCGGAAAAGCTGCCCAACCCGACGCTGGGCACCGGCGGTATTCTGTGGGCCTCCTTGACGCTGGCGCTATTGACGCTGCCCGTGGTGATCGTGGCCACGGAGGAGGCGCTGGCCGCGGTGCCCAATTCCATGCGCGAGGGGTCTTACGCTTGTGGCGCGAGCAAGTGGCAGACGATTCGCCGCATTGTGTTACCGCGCGCGATGCCGGGCGTGATCACGGGGCTCATCCTGGCGATGGCGCGCGGCGCGGGCGAAGTGGCCCCGCTGATGCTCGTGGGCGCGGTGAAGCTCGCGCCGGAATTGCCGATCGACGGCTACTTTCCTTACGTGCACCTCGAGCGCAGCTTCATGCATCTGGGCTTCCACATTTACGACCTGGGCTTCCAGAGCCAGAACAGCGAGGCGTCCAAGCCGATGGTGTTTACGACGACCCTCTTGCTGATTGGAATTGTTTTCGCGTTGAACGCCATGGGCGTGTTTCTTCGGGCGCGGTTGCGCCGGAAGTATTCGAGTGCGATGTTCTGAGGAGAGCGTATGGGTACGGTTCGAGAACCTGTCAAGCTTCAGCGGGGCAATCGCCTGGCGGCGATAGCCGCGGGAGAAACGTTTCCTGCGGAGGTCCACAAGGAATTGGCCTCGGTGCGGCCGGTGCTTTCGGTCGAAAATTTCTCCCTGTTCTACGGCCAGGCGCAGGCACTCTACGACATTTCGATGGTGATCCCGGAAGGAAACGTGACCGCGCTGATCGGGCCTTCCGGATGCGGCAAGTCGACGTTGATCCGCTCGGTGAACCGCATCAACGATCTGCTCGGGATCGTCCGCACGAACGGCGACATGAAGCTGCACGGGCAGTCGATCTACCACCCGAGCGTGGACGTGATCGAATTGCGCAAGCGAATGGGAATGGTGTTTCAAAAGGCCAACCCCTTCCCCATGAGCATTTACGAGAACGTCGTCTATTCGCTGCGCATCGACGGCGAGCGGAACCGCCAAGTGCTCGACGAAGTCTGCGAGCACAGCCTGCGCGGGGCCGCCCTCTGGGACGAAGTGAAGGACCGCCTGCGGGAAAGCGGCTTGAGCCTGTCGGGTGGCCAGCAACAGCGACTATGCATCGCCCGAGCCATCGCGGCCGAGCCCGAGGTGCTGCTGATGGACGAACCTTGTTCGGCGCTCGACCCGATCGCCACGGGCAAGATCGAGCAATTGAT
>VFKU01000382.1 GCA_009885415.1 Rhodothermota bacterium | reverse complement strand
GATGTAGTCGCCGCCCTTGAGCACGGCCTGGCCGATGCCGACCGGCTGTAATTCCATCGGCGCACGGACGAGGTTCGCATGGTGGACCGTCTTGCGGACGGTCGGCAAAATCTCCCACTCGGTGATGTACAGGTCCTCGGTGGTCTGCGGCGCCATGTGGATGCTTTGGTACTCGATATTTTGCTCGCGCAGCGGAATGACAAAGTCGCGCGTCGACTCAAAGACCAGGTCCGGCGCGCCCATCGCCCACGCCTCGTCGAATTTCGGCGCGGCGGGAAGATCGGCCGGGGCGCCCTGCTTGGCGCCCTGATCCACCCACGCGAGGATCGTGTCCACGTCCGCCTGCTTGAGGCTGCGATCGTTCAGGAAATGCGTCTTGGAGGAGTCCGCGTGCCACGGCGGCATCTTGCGATCGCCGACCATCGTACGGATGCTCTTGGCCCAGGGCCGCGCGGACTCGAAGTCCATCAGGCTGAAGGGCCCGATCTCGCCGGGCCGGTGGCAGGAGACACAGTTCGCAAAGACGATCGGCGCCACGTCTTTGTTGAAAGTCACGGGTTTGTCCGCCGCCCAGACGGGCGCAGAAAGCGCCGCGGCGATCGCAGGCACGAAGCGCAAGAACTTGAACATAAGGAAGGCCTCCCAGCCAAAGGCTGAAAAATCACGGATATCGGAAAGCAATTGTAGCCCGGAAGGGCCGAAATATCCAGAATTCGCTGCGGGGCCGATTTAGGGCGCGGCCGGCGGGAGCGGCGCGGCCCATTCCGGCAGGACCCCCGGCTCGATGCCGAAAACATACACGCCCACGAGATACATCATGGTGGTCACCACGAGGACGCCGAGGAGGTCCACAAGAAATCCTGCGCGGACCATCTGCGGTACGGTGATGCGTCCCGCGCCGAAAACGATGGCGTTGGGGGGCGTGGCGGCGGGGAGCATGACGCCGCAGGAAATCGCCATGCCGGCGGGGAACATGAGCAGCAGCGGATGAATGCCAAGTTCGGGCGCGATCGCGCCGAGGATGGGCATCATGATGGCGGCGGTCGCGGTGTTCGAGGTGACCTCGCCGGAAAACGCGAGGAAGGCGGAGACGATCAACACGATGAAAAGCGGCGGCACGCCCTCGAGCAGCGTGAACTTGGTGCCCACCCACTCGACAAGCCCCGTGCTGCGGAAAGCCTCGGCCATCGCGAGCCCGCCGCCGAACAGAAGTAAGACTTCCCAAGGGATGCGCTTGGCCCAGTCCCAATCGAGCGCGAACTCGCCCTTGCGCAGGTTGACAGGAATCACAAACAGTAGGAGCGCGCCGATGATCGCGATGGTGCCGTCGTTGATCCATTTGGGTTGCCCGAGGACGCGCGTCCACCCGGGCAGCGTGAACGCGCCGAGCACGAGATCTTCTCTGAAAATCCACGCCAGCGCGGTGAGTCCCCAGACGCACAGGACGATGATCTCGCCGCGGCCCATGCGGCCGAGCTCGACCAGCCGGCCGCGAATTTCATCGCGCGCCGCGGGAAAGGACACGGCCTTGAAGTTGAAGAGCACGCGGGTGAGCAGCAACCAAGTCAGCGGCAGCATGATGAAGACAATCGGCACGCCGACCATCATCCATTGCACGAAAGTGATCGGGGGCGCACCGGGGAAACGGCCGGTGTAGTTGGTGAGCAGGATACCGTTGGGGGGGCTGCCGATGGGCGTGCCCATGCCACCGATGCTGGCGGCGTAAGCGATGCTCAGGAGCAGCGCGGTTGCGAAATTTTTCACGCCGGGGTAGTCGCGCTTCTCCATCTGGTCGATGATCGCGATCGCGATCGGCAACATCATCACGGCCGTGGCGGTGTTCGACATCCACATGGAGATGAAGCCCGTGCCGAGCATGAATCCGAGCACAAGCCGACTGGGATTGGTGCCGGTGCGCGAAATGATCGCGAGCGCTATGCGCTCGTGCAGGTTCCACTTCTGCATCGCCATCGCGATGAAAAATCCGCCGGCGAAAAGGAAGATGTTCGAATCGCCGTAGGCCTTGGTCACTTCCGGGCCGGAGAGCACATTCAACAGCGGATACAGCGCGATCGGCAGGAGCGAGGCGGCCGCGATCGGCACCGCCTCGGTGATCCACCAGATGGCCATCAGCGCGGCGACCGCCGCGGCCCGCCGCGCTTCCGGGTTCATGCCTTCGGGCGTGGGCGCGAGGAGGACCAGCCCGAAAAACGCGAGGCCGGCCACGAGGCCGATTTTCTTGTAGAGGGGATAAGATTCGGTCATCGATTCATCCTCGCCGTCAGCCGAGGATAATAGTCTTGTTCCGGTGCCGAATTACACGATGCTGGATGTACGCGCGGATCGCGTTCGCGAGCGCGGCCTTTTCGAGCTCGCGCCCTTTCTGGCGCAGGTCGTCGACCGTGTCTTTGTGCGTCACGGGGCCGACGACCTGCTCGATGATCGGCCCCTCGTCGAGATCGGTCGTGGCGAAATGCGCCGTGGCGCCGATGATCTTCACGCCGCG
>VFKU01000807.1 GCA_009885415.1 Rhodothermota bacterium | reverse complement strand
GGCTTTGGGATTGGCGGTATAACGCTTGATCGTCTTGTTCAACGCCGCGTCGTCGGGGGAGCCGGAATAGATCGTGTTGGTGTTGTCGAAGGGATTGCCGCCGGTGCGTTCGTTGAGTTCGCGGAGGACTTCGCTCCAGAAGGCTACGGTGCCGGCGATGGCGTCGGGACCGGAGAGGTTTTCCAATTTCGCGAAGGCCTCGGCGCGCGCCGGGTCGGCCTTGATGAGTTCGGCGGCTTTGGCCTGGACCTTGGGCATGGTCTCGGGGCCGTCGGGAAATTCGACCGCGCTGCCGGCGAGGCCGGGGAAGAAATGGTCGAAGAGGAGGCGCATGTCGAACATGCGCTCTTTCATAAACTCAAGCGCGGGCATTCCGGAGGTGCACATCGGCAGCGCGCCGTCGTAAATCTCCGGGAACATCTCGATCGTGCCGTAGGTGATGGCGCCGCCCATGCTGTCGCCGGCGATGATGGTGGGGAGGGTGGGGCCGTACTTGTCGGTGAAGTAGCGGCGGAGTTGCTCCGTATCGAGGATGCCTTCGCGGACGGCCCAGCCTTGGCGGGTGTAGCGGGATTGCGCGACGGCGTAGCCGAGGCTGCCGGCCGATTTCACGAAGTCCATCGAGAATCCGGGCGACTGACCGGCGATAGCGTATCCGTGCGCGTACATGACGAGGCCGCCGTTCCATCCTTCGGGGATGTTGATGCGGAAATCCGCGCCGGCGATGGCGCCGTCTTCGCTGACGGCCTTGGCGGGGCGTTCCTGTGCGGCGACGGTCGAGGTGATCGCCAGAACGAGAAGTATGAAGTAGGGTTGGACAAATCGCATCGTGAAATCCTCCGGCTCACGGGGAGCGGTCACTATATATATGGAGGCCCGGGGGGACAAGGCATGGGAGGGTCGCGTTCCCCTACTTCTTGGTCCAGTCGCCCGAGGCCGGGCGTTTGCCGGTGCGGATCCAGGCGTCGAGCTCGCGCAGGCCTTGGGCGATTTCGTCCTTCGAGATGCTGCAATGGCCCCAGCGGTCGATCCAGCGCTGTTCGTAGAGGTCATGGGTGCCCGCGAGCAGGGCCTTCGCGTCGTACGCGTTGATGTACTCCGCCGGGATCAGATCGTCCACCAGCGTATGGATCTCGATCACGGGATCATGGATTTCGCCGGTGTAGGTGACCCATTGGCGGAGATATTCGACGGATTTGGCGTCGGCGGCGTAACGCTTAATCTCCTTGTTCAACTTCGCGTCGTCGCTCGAGCCGGAATAGATCGTGTCGCGATTGTCGAAGGCATTGCCGCCGGTGCGTTCCTTCATCTCGCGGAGAATCTCACTCCAGAAGGCGATCACCGGGGCGATGACCTCGGGCAGCGAGAGGTTGGCGACCTTCATGAAAGCTTGCGCTTTTTCGGGGTTGGCCTTGACGTCTTCGGTGACTTTGGCTTTGACGTTGTCGTAGGTCTGGGCGCCGTCGGGAAATTCGACGACGCTGCCGGGGAGGCCGGGGAAGTAGTAGTCGTAGAGGAGGCGCAAGCCGAAGACGCGCCCTTTGAAGAATTCGAGGGAGGAGCTGCCGATCGCGCAGAGGGGCAGCGCGCCGTCGTAGGCGTCGGGATATTTTTCAATCATCGCTAAGCTGATCGCGCCGCCCTGGCTGTGGCCGGTGATGATCGTCGGATAGGTGGGGCTGTATTTGGCGGCGAAGTAGCGCCGCAGCGCTTCGGT
>VFKU01000911.1 GCA_009885415.1 Rhodothermota bacterium | reverse complement strand
TCCCGATTCCCATCGTGCAGGGCAGCTCCGCCGGCGGCGGCACGTCGATCACCATCGAGTACAAGCAGTTCGGTGTCCGGTTGAAATTCACGCCGACCGTGCTGGGCAATGGACACATCCGCCTCAAAGTGGCGCCGGAAGTGAGCGAAATCTCCGACCTGGGCTCGGTGGAAATTCAAGGCTTCTCGATCCCCTCGGTGCAGACACGCCGCGCGGAGACGACGCTCGAAATGGCGAGCGGCCAGACCTTCTCGATGGCCGGTCTGCTCAGCCAGAGCGTTGCCGCGCGCAACTCGCGCACGCCGCTGCTGGGCGACCTGCCGGTGCTCGGCTCGTTGTTCCGCTCGGTCAGCTACAAGAAGGGTGAGAGCGAGCTGGTCGTCCTCGTGACGCCGACGCTCGTCGAGCCGCTCGACCATGCGACGCGTCGGCCGGTGCCGGGCGACCTACACGAATCCCCGAACGACTGGGAGCTCTTCGGCCTCGGCAAGCTCGAGGGTTCTCCGAAGAAATCCGACGATGAGACGAAAGACGTCGAACTCGGCCAGCTCGAAGAACTGCAAGGGCCGGGCGCGTGGGCCGGATACCTCAACGACAAGCAGCCGGGCAACAAGACGCCGGCGACGGTCGAAGAAGCGAAGGTCGACGTCGAGACACTCAAGAACTAAGGCGAAACGGAGCACGACGGGCCGGTAGGGGTGGCCCCAGGGGAAAAGGCGGTTATGAGAACCAAGCACAACATAGTGGTCCTGACGAACGATGTGGACACGGAAAGCACGCTCCGCATCCTCTTCGGCACGAACGACCGGATCGGCGATATCCAGGTGCATCGCACACTCGATTCCCTGGCGGCCGCGCTCGATCGGGGCTTGGCGCCGCTGGTCCTCGTGGACATTGACGCGGACCCGCTCGGACTGCTCGAAAGCCTCGAACCGATTGTGAACTCCTGTCTGCACACGAAGTTTGTCGTGCTGGCGCGCGAACTGGTCAACGACGTCGTCCTGCAGGCGATGCAGGTCGGCATCCGCTACGTTCAGTTGAAGGAACGAATCACGCTGGAGCTGCCGGGCGTGGTGCAGCGTGTGCTCTCGAGCGTGCCCGTCGAGGGACGCCGCCGCGGTTCTGCGATCACGGTCTTGTCGGCCGGCGGCGGCGCCGGATGCACGACGCTGACGGTAAACCTGGCGAATGAATTGCAGCTTGCGACCTCCGAGGCGGTCTTGATCGCCGATCTGGACTATGCCTACGGCGCGGTGGCTTCTTATCTTGAACTCGAAGGGAAATACGGAATCGCCGATGTGCTTGCTTACGAGGGCGCGATTGACGCGGACCTGATCGAGACGACCTCGGTGCGATATTCCGATTCGATTCGCGCCCTGCTGAGCCCGGCGAGCACGGGATTCGGTCGGCACGGCCACGTGAGCGAGGAGCGTCTGGGCGATGCGGTCGGCGCCTGTAAAGCGCGCCACCGCTATACGGTCTTCGACGCGCCGCGCGTTTCAATGGACGCCGCCGCTTCGCTCGCCATCGAAAGCGAAATGACGCTGATCGTGCTTCAGCCGGTGGTGAAAGACATTCGCGTGACGCGCAACATGATCCAGGCCTTGCTCGAACGCGAAGTGCCGGCAGAGCGCATCAAGCCGATCCTCAACCGCTACCGCAAGCGCCGCGAGATCATCTCCGTCGAAGAGGCGCAGAAGGCGCTGGGCGGAATTGCTCCCGAGTGTCTGAGCAACGACTACGTGAGCGCGATCAACGGCAACAACTACGGAAAACTGCTTTCGGTTTCAGCGCCGCGGTCGGCGCTGCGCAAGGACGTGATGGAACTGGCTGCGCAATTCACCGCGATGGACGAAAGCCGGAACCAGGAAACGGAAAAAGCGGGCGCGGCGTTTCGCCGTCTGACTGCGTAGTGGGGACCCTATGAACGAGCGCAACTCGAAATCAAACGACGATCTGAAGCTGACGGTCCACAAGCGCCTTTTGGAGCGCCTGGACCTTCAGGAAGCGCGGCACCTTCCGGTCGAGCAGCTCTACCAGGAGTGCTCGCGGCAGATCGATCAGCTGCTGACCGAAATGAACCGGCCGCTTGCCGGGCCGGAAAAGGCGCAGTTGATCCGCGAAGTGCTCGACGACGTTTTCGGCCTCGGGCCGATCGAGGAATTCCTGCGCGACCCGCAGGTGAGCGATATCCTCGTGAACGGTTCCGACCAGATTTACATTGAAAAAGCGGGTGTGTTGCACAAGACCAACGCGCGCTTTCGGGACAACGAGCAGGTATTGCAGGTGATTCAGCGAATCGCGGCGCAGGTTGGCCGCCGCATCGACGAGAGCTCGCCGATGCTCGATGCACGCTTGAAGGACGGCTCGCGCGTGAACGCCATCATCCCGCCGCTTTCGCTGACCGGCCCGACGCTGAGCGTGCGCCGTTTCGGCACCATCAAACTCGACATCAAGAGCATGGTGGACGCCGGGTCGATTACCGAAGACATGGCGAAGTTCCTTCAGGCCTGCGTGCGCGCGCGGATGAACGTCGTCATTTCGGGCGGTACAGGTTCCGGCAAAACGACGCTGCTCAACATGCTTTCACGTTGGATTCCTGAAAGCGAGCGAGTGGTGACCATCGAGGACGCGGCCGAGTTGCAGCTCCAGCAGGATCACGTAGTGCGCCTCGAGACGCGCCCGAACAACCTCGAGGGCAAGGGCGAGGTCACGCAACGCTCACTCCTGAAGAACACGCTGCGCATGCGGCCTGACCGGATCATCATCGGCGAGGTGCGCGGCGCGGAAGCGCTCGACATGCTGCAAGCGATGAACACGGGTCACGAAGGCTCGATGACCACCGTGCACGCGAACAGCCCGCGCGACGCGTTCATGCGCCTTGAAAACATGGTGAGCATGGGGGGCTTAAATTTCCCCGTCACCGCGATTCGCCAGCAGATGACGTCTGCGATCGACATTCTCGTTCACCTTTCGCGTCTGACTGGTGGACGCCGCAAAGTTGTGTGCATCTCCGAAGTGACGAACATGGAAGGCGAGATGGTCTTGATGCAGGACATCTTCCGTTACCGCCAGACGGGCCTGGGCCCCGACGGCCACGCGAAGGGCCACTTCGAAGTCAGCGGTATTCGCCCCGCCGTCCTTGCGCGGATCGAGGCTGAGGGCATCACGTTCCCCGAAGGTTTCTTCCAGCAGCGGGTGCTGAACGGCGCGACGCACACGAACGGCAAGGAGGTGCAGCGTGTCTGAGCTCAGCAGCGGAATCGGTCCGATCGTCCTGATCACCGGCGCGGCGGCATTTTTGCTCGTGCTCTCGGTGTGGCTGATCGGCACGACCGTCCTCTATATGCGCCGGGTGAGCCGCGAGGAACAGATCGCCGCGCGCCTGAGCGCCGATCAGCGCGGCACCGCCAAGGTGAAGACCCTGCGGCTGTGGACCAACGGCCGAATCGGCACGACGACCGTCCTCGAACACATCACTCCGGGCGCGCTGACGCGCTGGTTTGAGCGCACCCGCACCGGCTTGGGCTGGGGTGGTCCGGTCTCCACCTTTGTTGTGTTTCTCTTCGCCTTGCTCTTGGTCGGTTTCGTCCTGATCTTCGGGCTGACCCAGAACCTGATTTTCTGCGCCGTCTGGCTCGCGCTGTTGCCGATGATTCTCAATTTCATCGCGGCGCGCCGCTCGGCCAAGAGCGCTGCGATCTTCGAGCGACAGCTCGCGGACGCGCTCGGCCTGGCCACGCGATCGCTGCGTGCCGGGCATCCGCTGATGTCCGCGTTTCAGGTGATCGTCGACGAGCTCGACGCGCCGGTCAGCCTGGTGTTCGCGGAAATCGTGCAACAGCAGCAGCTCGGCAAGAGCCTCGAGGAATCCATCCGCGCGACCGCCACGAAATCGCACAGCGACGATCTGAAACTATTCGCCGCGTCCACGATTATCCAGTTGCGCAGTGGCGGCAACTTGGCGGACATGATGGAGCGTCTGGTCGCCGTGATTCGCGATCGCATTCGCCTGCAACGCCGTGTGCGCGTGTTGACTGCGCAGACGCAATTCAGCAAACGCGTCCTCATCTGCATGCCCTTCGTGCTGATTCTGATGCTGATGGTCATGAAATCCGAATACTTGCTGCCGCTGTGGACGACGCACATTGGCCGCATCCTGATTGGCGTTGCCGGGGTGTTCCTCATCCTCGGATCGTGGGTCATGAACAAACTTGCGCAACTGAAGTATTAAGGAGAACTCCGAACTTCGGAGGAGATCAATATGAACTTTGTGATGACAACGACTAGCGTCCTGGTGGCCGGGCTGACCTTCGCGGCGGTGCTGTGCATCGGCGGGGCCTTCGTGGCCGCAGGCGCCGCGCAACGGCAGCGCATCCAGAACCGTCTGCGCCTCAGCTCGCAGATACAGGGCGTCGCCGCGGCGCAGCGCAGCTTCTTCGCGCGGATTTTTGGGCGCGTCGGCCGCGGCGTGTCGCCCAAGGGCGTCTCGTCCGGCTTGCAGAAGACGATGAGCCAGGCGGGTTTTTACAGCCCGGCCGCTGGCGCGATCTTTATGGGCGTCAAGATTCTGCTTATCGCCGCGGCGGCAGCGTCGCTCGCGATGGCGACGACCCTGGTCGAGTTTCCTGCGCCGATCGAGTGGATGGCCGTGATCAGCCTTTCGGGCCTGATGTTCTTCGTTCCGAATCTCTTCGTCGGGATGCGGATCAGCCAGCGCCAGTTGGAGATACGCCGGCATTTGCCCGACGCGATCGACTTGCTCGAGATTTGCGTCTCGGGCGGCATGGGCCTCGATCAAGCGTGGCTCGCCGTCGAGGACCAGGTGCGGCCGGTGTGCCAGGAATTGGCCAACGAAGTCGCGCTGACGAATCTTGAGATTCATCTCGGCGCGGACCGCGGCTCCGCGATGCGCCACATGGCCGAGCGCACGGGCGCGGACGAGTTGAATTCGCTGGTCGCGGTGCTGGTGCAGTCCGAACGTTTCGGCACGAGCCTCACCGAGGCGTTGCGCGTGTTCACGTCGAACATGCGCGAGCTGCGCAGCCAGCGCGCCGAAGAAAGCGCAGAGAAGATGGCCGTGAAGATGATCTTCCCGATGGTCGCGCTGATCTTCCCGGTGATTCTGATTATTGCAGTGGGTCCGGCCGGCATCACGCTGGCCGAAATCCTTGGTGGAAACTAGGCCCTGGGCCTGACGACATACGCAGGAGGAAACGAAGATGAAGCGCTTGATGGGACTTGGGTCGTTGGCGGTGGTACTGGCCGCGACGGGATGCAAGACGACGATCGGCGACGAGTACGTCTACAACGACGTAGT
>VFKU01000029.1 GCA_009885415.1 Rhodothermota bacterium | reverse complement strand
TCTGCGTTGGGCGTCATAGCAAAGCGCCATCTAGTTCGTGCGCGATACGGTCGCACGAGGTTTTGTAGTGTGCGGCATCCCGTTCGATGCCGATGAAATTCATGCCGAGGCGGATTGCCGCCAGTCCCGTTGTACCGCTTCCCATATAGGGGACTAGGATTGTTGAGCCTTTCGGGAGCTTCGTCTTTTCGATACACCACGCCATGAGCGGCACGGGCTTTTGCGTCGGGTGGCATTTCTCTGATTGATGCTTGGCCGGGTGCATGACTTTGGACACATAGACACCGCAGCCGCCTTTCATCCATGCGAGGTCTGCATCGCTCAGGAACGTGCCGTAGGCGTCGGGGTATTTCTTCACCCACACCAGCACCGAGCCGCGTTGCAGCCGATTCGGGAAGTGTTGCATCCCCCAGATGATGACACGCTCGTATTTGAGCAGGTGCGTTGGGTCGAAGTCCTCGGCATCGCCTTCGATACGCTTGTCCACTCTGGTATGTTTTCCGCCAGTTCCGTTTTGCCCTTGCGTGAATCGAGAGTGGTCTGTGTTCCAGTCCATGCCGTAGGGCGGGTCAGTCACCACGGCATCAGCTTCGAGCGGTAGCACGTCTCGGCAGTCTCCTAGGATGAGAGTCGCCACACAATGACGCCCAACAAATCGCTGGAGAGAACCCGGCCTTCGCGTCTCAGTTGCAATCGTAGCGTTCATGTGGCCGGGTCTCTCAGCTCTGCGTTAGGGCGCATGGCGCACGTCTCCAGTTGCAGAACGTCTTGGGACAGCCGAGCCTCGGCTATCGCGCAGTATTTTGGCTCTACCTCGATGCCCACGAAGTTGCGATTGAGTTCCTTCGCGCACTTGCAGGTTGTCCCGCTGCCACTGAACGGGTCACACACCACGTCGCCGGGATTGCTCCACGAGACGATGTGCCGCCGCGCCAAGTCATCCGGGAACGTCGCGGGGTGTTCGGCGCGGATTGCGTCATCCGTTGCCGACGAGCGCGGCAGATACCATGCGTTTGTCAGCAGCCGGTCATCTTGCACCGCGCCCTTCGCGCTGCGTCCGTTGAGTTCGTCGCCGTCTTGCCGCATCGTCGCGCACCGCTTTTGCCCGGCGTATTTGCTCGGCTCTTTCAGAGGATTCCACGCCTTTGGCTTCCCCTTCGACAGCACGAACATATATTCCCACGCCTGCTCGTATCGGTTGTGCGTCAGAGGCGGCTTGTTGGTCATGTATACCATCGTGTCATGCAGTCGCAGGCCGCACACGTCTTTGAAGTGCAGAGCTTGGCGCATACTCGTTCCTGTCTCGCTTCCGTCCACCGTTGCATCCGCGACCACCCACACGATTACGCCACCAGGTTTCAGCACGCGCACGAGTTGCGCGGCCAGTGCCTCGAAGTTCCACGAGTGTCCGCCATACGTCCGCAGGTCTCCATACGGCGGCGATGTCACCACCAAGTCCACGCACTCAGCCGGAAGGCCGGAGAGGACTTCAGTATTGTCGCCACAGACAATGCGCCCCAACCATGCGCTGCATGGAAAGCCGCCAGCGCGTCTCTCTTGCAGTCGGGGCGTTATAGTGGCGGCTTCCATGAGCTT
>VFKU01000108.1 GCA_009885415.1 Rhodothermota bacterium | reverse complement strand
CGATCGTGTTTGTGTCCAGCAAGAACGCGCTGGTCGCGTCGAAGAATGCGTCGGCGTACTGCACGGCGAAGGCCAGCGAACTGCACCTCGCGCGCTGCATCGCGCTCGAGGGCGCTTCGCATCAGATTCGCGTCAACGTCGTGAATCCCGACGCGGTGCTTCGCGGATCGCGCATCTGGCAGGGCGACTGGAAAAAAGAGCGTGCGGAAGCCTACGGCCTCGAAGAGAAACAGCTAGAGGAGCACTACCGCAACCGCAGTTTGCTCAAGCGCAGCGTGTTCCCAGAGGACATCGCGGAGGGCGTGTATTTCTTCGCGTCGGAGTTGAGCGCGAAATCGACGGGGAATATTTTGAACGTGGACGCGGGAATCGACGCGAGCTTTACGCGCTAGAGAGAGACCTCAGAGGGGCCTCTCAAGAAGGCGATGACAGTCCTTGTGAACTTAGTGCTTTTGTAAGTTCGATCTGTTAGCGAGTGCGCTGGAATATCGGGCAGATCGGAATAGACAGATAATACCTACTAGGACAAGCGTACAGTCCGTAGCAAGACCTAGCACCGTACCGAGACCCAGCAGGTGGCTTCTCGGGGCTCGAAAATTCGTTATCGATCCTGTAGCGCCCATCGAGAGAAAGAGTAAACCTGTCGCGACCATCTCGGGGAGACAACGAAGAACTATTTGAAGGCATCCGCCCGCGACCAGCATTCCTCCAATGGTCGCGTTGAGCGGATACTGACGCCAGCCTACTTGGGAATAGGTGGAGCGGTCGAAGTCTATTCCAATCATGACAAGCCCGAACGCGACCGCTACTACACCGGAAAGGATAAGTCTCCGTCTCTCGCCATCTGTCTACTTCATGCGTACTACGTTACGCCAGCTAGTCGAAGTTGTCAATCGACAGCAATCCCCACGCCATACCCTAGGGCGCCCCTTCAGGGCTTGATGGCTAGGGGTCGCGTGACCCAGGGCGGCGCTCGCTATCGCTCGCTTTGCCCTGGGCTATTCTAGCGTGCCCTTTCAGGGCTACGACCCGATTTCGGTGGAGTGGTAGTCGTCAGAGGTTGAGATTGCTTCGTCGGCCGCGACGTGTGGCGATCTCGCGGGCGATGATCTTGTCGCGGCCTTCTCGCAATGACGGGGTTTGCGATTTTGGTGGTGGTGGACTTCGTCTATGGGCGATCTTGTTTGGCGTCGATTCCGATTAGAGCGGATTTTTTCTTAAGGGGAACTTGTCGAAGAGGGCCACGCATTCTTTGTGCGACTTGATGCCTTCGGTGCAGGTGGCGTGGGATATGCATTGGGCGGCGGCGGCGGTGCCGAAGCGGAGGCCTTCGGGGAGGGGCCAGTTTTCGTGGAGCCCGACGAGGACGCCTGCGCAGAAGGCGTCGCCGGCGCCGGCGCCTCCTTTGATGTAGCCGTCGGGGAGTTGGAAGGAGGGCTGGAAGTGTTCGTCGCAGGCGCGGGTGAGCGCGTAGGCGCCGATGGCCATGTGGATGACGACGAGTTCGCTAGAGCCCATCGCAAGGAGCGCCTTGGCGGAATCGCGGAGCGCTTTCGCGTCGAGCTTTTCGCCTTCGAGGATTTTGTGGCCGGTGGTTTGGCCTGCTTCGAATTCGTTTAGGATCACGTAGTCGGTGTATTTGAGGGCGGGCGGGACGATTTTTCGGAAGCGTTCGGAGGACTCCGAGACACAATCGATCGAGGTCTTGATGCCTTCCTGCTGGAGCCGGTGCAGGATTTTCGCGGCGACGGTGCCGAATTGCGGGTCAGGCGCGTCGATGCCGTCCATGAGGAGCAGGTAGCCGAGGTGGACGATGCGCGACTTGATGGCGCTGAAGGGCACGTTGTCGTAGGTGACGAGGTTGTTCGCGCCGCGGGAGTGGAAGAAGGTGCGCTTGCCGGTGGCTTGGACGGTCATGACTTCGGTGTAGGAGGTCGGCGCGGCCTTCGTGACGTTCAGATGCGTGACGTCCGCGCCGAGGCCGCGGCAGAGATCGAGGATGCGACGGCCGTCGTCGTCGTCGCCGACGAAGCCGATAGCCTCGAGCGGAATGCCGAGGCCGAACTTGGCGACGTCGACCACGAGGTTGTGCGCGAGCCCGCCGCCGGAGAAGGCCTCGCTGCGGATATTCGCCAGCGTCTGTTCCGCTGGCCACACGTCGATCATCCGCACGTGATCCATGATCCACGTGCCCAGCCCGGCGAGGCCTTTCCTATTTTGGGAACCCTTGGTCAAGCGCGCCTCCTGCTTTTTCTGCCAACGGGCACGAGTTTACCCGCGAATCCGATCAGATGCGAGTTCAGCGGGCTTTCGATACGGGTCCGATCTTGCTAGACTGTAATTGGCTGGGGGCGGAGGCGGAATTATGATGTCTACCACGGCGGTCCGGGCGTGGGTATCGGTGGCGCGGTGGCTTGCCCTGCCTTTGTTTATCTTGGTTTTTCTTGCTGGTGCGGGGGGCTGGGGGGAGACGGCGACACCGCAGCAGATCGAGTTTTTCGAGAAGAATATCCGGCCGCTGTTGTCGCAGCGCTGCTTCGAGTGCCACTCGGACAAGGAACAGAAATCCAAGCTGCGGCTGGATCACATCACTTCGGTGCTGACGGGGGGCGAGCGCGGGCCGGCGCTGGTGCCCGGGGACCCGGCGTCGAGCAATCTGATCAAGGCGGTCGAGTATCAAGAGCCGAAGTTTCAGATGCCGCCGAAGAAGATGCTCGACGACGCGGAGATCGATCTGCTGATCGAGTGGGTGCGGATGGGCGCGCCGTGGCCGGAGGAGCCGTTGCCGGCGGCGGCGGTGGTGAAGGCGAGCGCGGCCTTCGATCTGGCGAAGCGGAAGTCGGAGCATTGGGCGTGGCAGCCGGTGCTGGCGGTCGAGCCGCCGGCGGTGAAGCGTGCGGAGTGGCCGCTGAATCCGGTGGACCAGTTCGTTCTTGGGCGGCTTGAACAAGAAGGGTTGCAACCCGGCGGCGAAGCCGATCGTCGGACGCTAATCCGGCGCGTGTATTACGACTTGGTCGGATTGCCGCCGAGTCCGGAGGAGATCGAGGCCTTCGTGAACGATGCCGATCCGAAGGCCTACGAGAAACTGGTCGATCGGCTTCTCGCCGATCCGCGATATGGCGAACGTTGGGGCCGTCACTGGCTCGACCTCGTCCGTTTCGCGGAGAGTTTCGGCCATGAAGGCGATTATACGATTCGCGAGGCGTGGCGCTATCGCGACTACGTGATTCGCGCGATGAACGCGGACCTGCCTTACGACCGGCTCGTGCGCGAACACATCGCGGGCGACCTCTTGCCCGATCCGCGTGTGAACGCCGAGGACGGCACGAGTGAGAGCGTGCTCGCGACCGCGTGGTGGTTCATGTATCAGGCAACGCACGCGCCGGTGGACGTCGAGAAGGACGAAGCGGACCATATCGACAACCAGATCGACGTGTTCGGCAAGGCCTTCCTGGGGATGACGGTGGCGTGCGCGCGCTGCCACGACCACAAGTTTGATGCGATTAGCGCGAAGGACTATTACGGGCTGGGCGCGTTTTCCCGTGCATCGCGGCAGGAATGGGCCTATCTCGATCCGCACGGCAAGATTGGGGCGACGGCGGAGCAATTGAAGCAGATTGAAGTGAAGGGATCCGATGAACTCGCTCGCGTACTGCGCGAGAGCGCGTCGCGCACGGCCCGGGAGACGCGCGATTACCTGATGGCGGCGCTGGAAGCGCTGACGGGCGCGCCGAAGAAGGCCGATGCGAACTATATGGCCAAGAGCGAGGTCTTCGCGGACTTCGAGGCGGAGAATTTCGGCGCGTGGACGGTGGAGGGCGACGCCTTCGGCGACCGGCCGGCTTTGGGCGCGCTGGGCAAGCAACAGAAGATCGAAAGCGTGAATGGTGCGTCGCTGGCGAACAGTTTTCACAAGGACGACGACGGTGCGGGCACGCTGACCTCGCCCGAGTTCGCGATTCGCCTTCCGTATATTCATTTCCTGATCGCCGGCGGCACGAGGGCCGATCTGACCGGGGCGGCGTTGACGGTGAACGGCACCGCGCTGCGCAGCGCGGCGGGGCGCAACGACGAGCGGTTGCGCTGGACGACGTGGGACGTGCGCGAGCTTGAGGGCAAGACCGCGCGCATTGTGCTGACGGACAAGTCCAAGGGCGGCTGGGGCCACATCGAAGTGGACCAAATCGTTTTCTCCGAGAGCCCGGTGGCGACGCCGGTCGCGCGGCCGGTCTCGCGGGTGGCGCGCGAGCAGAAGGTGGACGAGGCGCGGCTCGGCCGGTGGACGCGGTTGCTTTCGAGTGAGGAGGTGGCGGCGCCGGCGCATCCGCTGTTCGCGTGGTCGCGGCTCGCGGGCACCGAAAAGGTCGGCTTCGCGCAGGCGCGGGAGGGCGTCGCGCGGGAGCTGGGCGAGACGCCGCCGGCGGCCGATGCGGTGGTCTTCGAGACTTTTGACAGTGCGGAGTACACGGGCTGGTTCCCGTCGGGCGAGGCCTTCGGCGCGGGGCCGACGCGGGCCGGTGACTGGAACGTTGCGGCGGGGGCGTTTGTCGCCAAGGGTGCGGCGGACAGCGGTGCGCTCGCGCCGCAATTCCAAGGGACGCTGCGCTCGCCGAGTTTCACGCTGGAGTACGACAGCATCCATTTCCGGATGAAGGGCCACGGCGGGCAGGTGCGGTTGATTGTGGCGAGGTACATGCTGCGCGAATCTAATCCGCTGCTCTTCGACAATACGTGGAAGGACGCGAATTCGGAGGAGTACGTCTGGGTCAATATGACGGGCGGGCTCGGGAAGTGGAAGGGCGCGGAGGCCTACCTTGAGATTGTGGACGATGGCGATGGGTCGATCGCGGTCGATGAAATCCGGTTCGCGAACAGCGCGCCACCAGCGGGATCCGCGCCGGGCGCGGCGCTCGATATGGCGACGGACGCTGCGATCGCGTCCGCCGAGGCGCTGGCGGAGGCCTATGGGAGCTGGACCGAACGCGCGCTCAGGAATTGGGGTACGGGCGGACTGGATTCCGGCGATGCGGCGTGGCTGCGGGTTCTGCGCGGGTCCGATCTGGCGGAGTTTCGCGGGTACGACAAGAAGTTGGAAGCGCTTGTGGAGCGTGTGGCGGAGGCGGTGAAAGACACGCCGGCGCCCGTTCGTGCGCTGACGATTACCGAGGGAACGGTCGAGGCGGCGCACGTGTTCATCCGGGGCAACGCGTCGGACCCGGGCGAGCGTGTCGAGCGGCGCTTTTTGGAGGCAGTGGACGGCGCGGTGCCGCTGGTGACGGCGGCGGAGCGCAGCGGACGGTTGGAACTCGCCGAGCGAATCACGTCTGAGTCGGACCCGCTGTTTCCGCGCGTGATGGTGAATCGTATCTGGCACCATTTGTTTGGGCGGGGGATTGTCGCATCAACGGACAACTTCGGCGTGCTCGGCGAGCGGCCGTCACACCCGGAACTCTTGGATTATCTCGCGGCGCGGTTCCGCACCGAGGGCTATTCGATCAAGTCGGCGATCCGCCTTTTGATGACCTCGCGCGCATATCGGATGTCGAGCGCGCCTGCCGACACGCTGACCGAGGAAAAAGATCCGAACAATATTCTGTTGCACCGGGCTTCCGTGCGGCGGCTGGAGAGCGAGGCGATTCGCGACTCGGTCCTGGCGGCGGCAGGCACGATGGATTCAACGATGTACGGCCGGTCGGTGCCGGCCTATCTTTCGCCGAGCAATACGAATTCTCGAAAGCCGAGTCAATCGGGCCCGATGGACGGCGCGCGGCGGCGATCTATATATCTGGAGGTGCGCCGGAATTTCCTCTCGGACATGCTGCTCGCTTTCGACATGCCGCTGCCGGACAGCACGGTCGGAAAGCGGACCGTGTCCAACGTGCCTGCGCAATCGCTCATTTTTATGAACGATCCCTTCGTGGCGGAACAGGCCAAGGCCTGGGGCGCGGCGATGGCGAAGGGGCCGGATTCTCTCGAGAATCGGGTGTCGGCGATGTGCGAGCGTGCTTGGGGCCGTCGGGCGACAGACGGAGAATCCGCGTTTATGCGCGAGTTCGTCGACAAGCAGCGGGCCGTGTATGGACTGGATGCGCAGGCGGCCTTGGCTGACGCGCGTATCTGGGCCGACATCGCGCAGGTGTTGTTTATGTCCAAGTCTTTCATTTTTATCGTATGACGAACGCGGGAGATTCGCGATGAGCCATTGCAATTGCTTCGGGGACGCGCCGCTGACCCGGCGCGAAATGTTGAAGACGGCGTCGACGGGCTTCGGCGCGCTTGCGCTGGCGTGTCTCATGAATGATCGCGGCTACGCGGCGCTGCCCGGCGGCGAGGGCGCGGGCCCGCACTTCGCGCCGAAGGCCAAGCGCGTGATTTTCCTGTACATGGACGGCGGCGTGTCGCAGGTGGACAGTTTTGATCCGAAGCCGCGGCTGACGCAGGACAACGGCAAGCCCTTCCCGATGAAGATGGAGCCGACGCAGTTCGACAACAACGGGAACACGCTCGGCTCGTTGTGGGATTTTAAGAACTACGGCCAAAGCGGTCTGCCGGTGAGCAGTCTCTTTCCGCACGTCGGAGAATGTGCGGACGATCTGACGGTCATCCGCTCGATGGTGTCGAATTTCTCGGAACACAACGCGGCGAACTATTTCCTGCACACGGGGTTTGGCCAGTCCGGGCGGCCGAGCATGGGCGCGTGGAGTTCGTATGGCCTCGGCGCAGAGACCAAGGACCTGCCGGGGTATATCGTGCTGAACGGCGGGCTGATTCCGTCGGGAGGCGTGGATAATTTCGGTGCGGGGTTTCTGCCGGCGACGTATCAGGCGTCGATCATGCGCGCGGCGGACCCGGCGCTGGCGAACATCAAGCCGCTGGAGGGGGACCGGCGCCTGCAAGACAATAAGCTGGCGCTGATGAATTCGCTCGACGCGGCCGCGCTCGAGGGCATGGGCCGGCCGGACGCGGTGGAGAGCGCGATTAAGAACTACGAGCTGGCCTATCGCATGCAGATAGCGATCCCTGAGCTGATGGACGTCAAAGGCGAGAGCGAAGCGACGAAGAAACTCTACGGCCTCGACGACGAGTACGAACACACGCGCAGCTACGCCGCGCAGTGCCTGGTGGCGCGGCGGCTGATCGAGCGCGGCGTGCGTTTTGTCGAGCTGACGTGCCCGCCGATCAAAGGCAGTGACCGGTGGGACGCGCACGGCGGCCTGAAGGAAAACCACACAAACAACGCGCGGGCGGTCGATCGGCCGATCGCGGGGCTGCTGAAGGACTTGAAGGCGCGCGGGCTGCTGCACGACACGCTGGTGGTGTGGACGGGCGAGTTCGGCCGGACGCCCTTTGCGCAGGGCACGAATGGGCGTGACCACAACCCTTTCGGATTTACGATGTGGATGGCGGGCGGCGGCATGAAGCCCGGCATGGTCTACGGCGCGACGGACGAATTCGGCTACAAGGTGATCGAGAACAAGGTGGAGATCCACGATCTGCACGCGACGATGCTGCATTTGTTGGGCTTTGACCACACGAAGTTGACGTATCGCTTTGGCGGGCGCGATATGCGGCTGACCGATGTGCACGGCAATGTGATGAAAGAGATTCTGGCGTGAGACGAATCGTGCGGCGAGCGACAGCGGAGGTTGGGCGGCCACGGGGGGCCGCCCCTACACTTGCGGGCTTGGCGCTCGTTTGCTTGTGCGGCGCTGCATTTGCGCAGACTCCCGAAATTACACCGGAGGCGGCTCGGCTTTTCGAGGAGGACGTGCGGCCGATTCTTGAGGGGACGTGTCAGCGCTGTCACGGCAAGGAGGCGGAGATCAAGGGCGGGCTGCGGCTGACGTCGCGCGCGAACTTGTTGAAGGGGGGAGATCGCGGGGCGGTGATCAACGCGGAAGACCCCGCGGCGAGCCTCTTGCTTGAGATGATTTCCTACAAGGACAAAGATCACCAGATGCCGCCCGACGGCAAGTTGCAAGCGTGGGATATGGACGCGCTCAAGGAATGGGTGATGGCGGGAACGCCGTGGCCCGGCTCGAAGGACGAAGCGGAAGAGGGCTTGTTACACGGGCTCACACACGAGTCGCCGGAGCTGTGGGCGTTCCGGCCGGTGCAGGCGATCGCGCCGCCGAAGGTGGACGATGCGCAGTGGGCGAAAAATACGATAGACGCCTTTGTCTATGCGAAGTTGCGCGACGCGGGTTTGAAACCCGCTGCGTCCGCATCGAAAGAGCAGCTTGTCCGGCGCGTGTACTACGACCTGACAGGTTTGCCGCCGACGATCGAAGACGTGAAGACTTTTGTCGCGGACACCGATCCCGCGGCCTACGAGAAGTTGGTGGATCGCTTGCTGGACTCGTCTCATTACGGCGAGAAATGGGGCCGGCACTGGCTCGATCTCGTGCGCTACGCGGATTCAAACGGCTACGAGCGCGATTCGAATAAGCCCTTCATGTGGCGCTACCGCGATTACGTGATTGATGCGTTCAATGCGGACAAACCCTACGACGAATTTGTGAAGCAGCAACTCGCGGGTGATGAACTCGACAGTCCGGACGCGGAGGACTTGACGGCGACGGGGTATTACCGGCTGGGCCTGTGGGACGACGAGCCGGCGGATCCGCTGCTCGCGCGTTACGACGGGCTTGACGACATCGTCGATACGACGGGCCGCGTATTCCTCGGAATTACGATGGGGTGCTGCCGCTGCCACGAGCACAAACTCGACCCGTTGCCGCAATCGGACTACTACCGTTTTCTTGCGTTTTTCCAAGGCATCAAGCCGATGGAGCGCACCGAGGGCAACGGGATCCTGCGGAGTATTTTGCCGCCGGACGAGCAGCGCGCGTACGACGAGAAAGTCGCGCAGAAGCGCGATGAGGAATGGAAACTGAATAGCGAACAGCAAGTGCTGGTCGAAGAATTCAAGGCCGGCCTTGCGAAGAAGAAGCCGGAGGCGCTTGCGGGGAAAGAGACGAAGACCTCCGACCTCGAGGATTTGAAGTACCGATTTTATCGTGACTCGTGGGACACGCTGCCTGACTTCGATATGATCAAGCCCGAGGACAAGGGGCGGCTCGAAAGCAATTTCATCACGACCGCGCCGGCGTCGCGCCCGGACGCAATCGGCTTCGTCTATGAAGGCCAGCTTCGCGTTGCGGTCGATGGCGAATATGTATTTGCGGTGGAGGCGCTGGGCGGCGCGCGCTTGCTGGTGAACGGCGCGGAGGTCTTCGCGCGTCCGGCAGCGGGCATGCATCGCGGTGAGGGTAAAGCGACGCTCAAGGCGGGTGCGGTGCCGTTCCGTCTGGAGTATTTTGTGAAGCAGGGCCCGCCGCGGCTCAAGGTGGCGTGGGCGCCGCTCGGCGCGAATTTTCGCGAGTCGCTTTCGATGGACACGGGCGCGGGGCTGGATGACAAGGAACTGCGCAAACTCATTTCGGAGCACGACCGCGAGATTCTCGGTGAGAAGAAGGCCGCGCGCCTGGTCGAGTTGACAAAGGCCCGCGAGGAACTGAAGGCGCAGAAGATTGAGGGTAAGTTTGCGGCGGTGGCCACCGAGACCGGGCCTGAGCCGCTGCCGACGCACATCCTGATCCGGGGAAATCCTCACACCGAAGGCAAAGAAGTCCGGCCGGGATTCCCGGAAATTCTCCGCGTGCCCGATCCGGCGGCGCCCTCGCCATACGCGAAGGGTGACACCTCGGGCCGTCGGCGACAGTTGGCGGAGTGGATCGCCGATCCCGCGAACCCGCTGAGCGCGCGGGTGATGGTGAACCGCTTGTGGCAACACCATTTTGGCCGGGGGCTGGTGGAATCGAGCAGCAACTTCGGCGTGATCGGAGATCGGCCCACGCATCCCGAGTTGCTCGATTGGCTCGCGGCGGAATTCGTGCGCGGCGGCTGGAAATTGAAGGCGATGCACCGGTTGATGATGACGTCGAACACCTACAAGATGTCGTCGGCCGGAAACGACGCTGCGCTGGCGAAGGACCCGCGCAACAAGTTGCTTTGGCGTTTCAATATGCGGCGACTGACGGCGGAAGAAGTACGCGATTCGCTGCTCGCCGCCAGCGGCACGCTCAATCCGACGATGCACGGGCCGGGCGTGTACCCCAAACTGCCCGAGGAAGTCATCCTCACTTCCTCGATGAACGCCAATCTGGTCGCGTCGGGTACTTGGGGTGAATCCACGCCGGAAGAGGCCGCGCGGCGCAGCATTTATGTCCAGGTGAAACGCTCGTTGCTCGTGCCGCTGTTGACGGATTTCGATCTGGCAGAGACTGATTCGAGTTGCCCGGTGCGCTTCAGCACGACCCAGCCGACGCAGGCGTTGGGCATGTTGAACAGCGAGATGGTGCAGGAGCAGGCGGCGCAATTGGCGGCACGGCTGCGGCGGGAGACGACGGAGCCCGAAGCGCAAGTGCGCCGCGGCTTTGAATTGGTCACCTCGCGTCCCGCGCGTGACGGCGAGGTGGCCCGCGGTCTACAATTCCTTGGCGAGATGAAGAAGGCGGAAGGGTTGACTGCGGAAAAATCGCTCGATCGGTTCTGTTTGTTGCTGCTCAATCTGAACGAGTTCATGTATTTGGATTAGTGAAGAGGTGGGCTGAAGCCCACCCT
>VFKU01000875.1 GCA_009885415.1 Rhodothermota bacterium | reverse complement strand
TTACGGCGAGCGGCACGGCATCTACATCATCGATCTCCAAAAAACCATCCGCCAACTCCAGCGCGCCTACAAGACCGTGCGCGACACCGCGGCCTCGGGCGGCACCGTCCTCTTCGTCGGCACCAAGAAGCAGGCCCGCGAACCGATCCAACAAAACGCCGAACGCTGCGGCCAGTATTACGTCAACAACCGCTGGCTCGGCGGCACCCTCACCAACTGGGCCACGATCCAGGGCAGCATCAAGTCGCTGGCCAAACTGGTCGACATGGAAGAGACCAAAAAGATCGAACAGTTCACGAAGAAGGAACAGACCGCGCTGCGCCGCGACCGCGAGCGCCTCGAGAAGAACCTCTCCGGCATCAAGACCATGCCCGAGCTCCCCAGCCTTATTTTCGTCATCGATTCGCACCGCGAAGACATCGCGGTCAAGGAAGCGCGCCGCATGAAGATCCCCTGCATCGCGATCTGCGACACGAACAGCGATCCGGAGCAGGTCGATATCCCCATCCCCGGCAATGACGACGCGATTCGCGCGATCACGCTTTACTGCTCCATTCTTGCCGACGCCGTCCTCGAAGGCCGCGCGCGCCACGAGAAGGACCGTGACGAGGCCGCCTCCAAGGTCGCCGCGGAAGCCGCCAAGGCCGTGCGCTCCGCCAAGCTTGCCCGCCAGGCCGCCAAAGGCAGCGACGAGCCGGACAAGGTGATCGCGGCAGCCGTCGCCAACGCGGACTCGGACGAGGACTAACGCGCCGTCTGGCCCTGGCCGGGCCGTGCCGCGCGTCACGTGGAAAAGCAACGTAGGGAGTCGTTTGGACATATGAGTTTCACCGCCAAAGACGTTCAGGATCTGCGCGAAAAATCCGGCGCAGGCATGATGGATTGCAAAAAGGCCCTCACCGCCACCGACGGCGACATGGCCAAAGCCGAAGTGTGGCTGCGCGAGAAGGGCATGGCCAGCGCGGCCAAACGCACCGGCCGCGTCGCCGCCGAAGGCGCCGTCTTCTCCTATATCCACATGGGAGGCAAGATCGGCGTCCTCGTCGAGCTCAACTGCGAGACCGACTTCGTCGCGCGCGGCGAAAAATTCCAGCAACTCGGCAAAGACCTCTGCCTGCAAGTCTGCTCCGCCGCGCCCCGCTGGCTGCGCCGCGAAGAAGTGCCGCAGGACGTGATCGAGGCCGAGAAGGACATCTACCGCAAACAAATCGCCGACAGCGGCAAGCCCGCCAACGTGATCGACAAAATCGCGGACGGCAAAATGAACAAGTTCTTCGAAGACAACTGCCTGCTCGAACAGCCCTACGTCAAAGAGCCCAAGACGAAGGTCAACGATCTGGTGACGCTACTGAGCGGCCAGGTCGGCGAGAAGATCGACGTGCGCCGCATGGCGCGCTTTGTGCTCGGCGAAGGTATCGAGAAGAAACAAACCGACCTCGCCGCAGACGTCGCCGCCGCGCTCGAACAGAGCAAGGGACACTAGCTCCCTTGGCTGGGTCGGCGTATAAGCGCATCCTGCTCAAGCTGAGCGGCGAGGCCCTGCAAGGGCCCCGGCAAAGCGGCATCGATTTCGACACGGTCGGAAATTTCTGCGACGAGATCGCCGAAGTCCACGCCATGGGCGTGCAGCTCAGCCTCGTGGTCGGCGGCGGCAACATCTTTCGCGGCTCGGCCGGCCTCTCCGACGGCCTCGACAAGCCCACCGGCGACTACATGGGCATGCTGGCCACGGTCATGAATTCCCTGGCGCTGCACAACGCGCTGGAGCAGCTGGGCGTGCCGT
>VFKU01000668.1 GCA_009885415.1 Rhodothermota bacterium | reverse complement strand
CGGAGCTGACCCACTCGAACCTGTTGATGAACTGCATGGTGTCGAGCCGGCTCTTCGAGTTCGAGCCGGAGGATCGCACGCTGCTCGTCCTGCCGATGTTTCACTCCTTCGGCGTGAGCATGATGGACTCGACGCTGCTGAACGGCGGCACGATGATTCTGCTGCCGCGCTTCGAGACCGCGACCGTCCTGCACACTTTCGTGAAGGAAAGCGTCTCGATTTTCGGCGGCGTGCCCACGATGTACTGGGAGCTGCTGAACTACCAGAAGCCCGACGTGGACTTCGCGAAGATTCGCGAGCGCTTGCGGATGTGCATTTCCGGCGGCGCGGCGCTGCCGGTGGAGGTCCTGCGCGGCTTCGAGGAGAAGTACCAGGTGAAAATCCTCGAGGGCTACGGCCTCAGCGAGACCTCGCCGACCGCCACCTTCAACCGGCCCGATCGCGAGCGCAAGGTCGGCTCGATCGGCCTGCCCATTTGGGGCGTCGACGTGAAGATCGTCGACGACAACATGAACGACGTGCCGATGGGCAAAGAAGGCGAGATCGTCATCCGCGGGCACAACATCATGAAGGGCTACTACAAGCGCGACGAAGCGAACGAGGAAGCCTTCAAGGGCGGCTGGTTCCACTCGGGCGACATTGGCAAGGTAGATAGCGACGGCTATTTCTATATCGTCGATCGCAAGAAGGACATGATCATCCGCGGCGGCTTCAACGTGTATCCACGCGAGATTGAGGAAGTGCTGATGACCCACCCGGACGTCTCGCTGGTCGCGGTCATCGGCGTGCCCAGCGAGGCCCACGGCGAGGAAGTGAAGGCCTACGTCGTTCCCCAGACGGGCGCGAAGCCGGCGCCCGAAGCGCTCATCGCCTGGAGCAAGGAAAACATGGCGGCGTACAAGTACCCACGCTTCGTCGAGATCGTGGCGTCGTTGCCACTCGGGCCGACGGGGAAGATTCTCAAGCGCGAATTGAAGGACATGGACAAGGCGAAGCGCGAGACGGCTGAGGCGAAGTGAGGTTTTGGAACTTGGAGTATTGAGTATGTATGCGGAATCGATTCTATTCGTGGGTTTTCTCGCCGGAGCGCTAGTGATTCACGGGCGCAATCAGAAGTCGCTCACGGGCGCCCCGTCGCCCAGGGCGATTGCCTGGGCGCAGTGCTCGCGCCAACTCTGCGTGGCAGCGGTCTGGGTCGCGGTGGCCATCGGCGCTTCGATGATCTCGCAGGGTCTTTCTCTCATTCCCGCGTTAGGCGGGCCCATGCATTCGAATCCTTCGGACAACATGCTTGCAATCATTTATATCGCGAGATTCGCTGAGTCGGCTACGCTTTTCGCCTCGATTGTGATTGCGCTCACCGCGGTCTCGAGGTTGGTGCCAAAATTTAGTATGGACGTACTGGTGAGCACCGAGCCTTCGGACGCCGAACCGGCGAAGGACAACAAGTAGCGGGTGTTTCGGTTGGGTCCTCCGTGCCAAAATGTCAGCATGGGCAGCCCCCCCTGGGATTCTCATTCGGCCGCTCGCGGTATCCGATTCGATCGCGGAACTGATGGCGCTCCTGCACCGCACCTACACGAAACTCGGTGCGTTGGGCCTGCGCTTCACGGCGGTGGACCAGTCCGAGGCGAAGACGCGCGAGCGGATCGCGAATGGCAGATCCGGAGGGAGCGATGATCGGCAGTGAGTCGGAAATCCGGCTGGGCTTCTTCGTCGCGCTGTTCGTTTTATTCGCGGCGTGGGAAGCCGCTTCTCCGCGCCGCCGACGGACGCTGACCCGGCGGATTCGCTGGGTCAGCAATCTGGGTCTGACCGCGATCAATTCGCTGCTCCCGCCGTTGATTGTTCCGATCGCAGCCGTGGGAGCGGCCCTCGCGGCGCGAGAGAACGGCGCAGGGCTGTTCAACCGGGTCGAAGCGCCGCAGTGGCTCGCGTTCGCGGGCTCAGTGGTGGCGCTCGATTTCATTGTGTACCTTCAGCACCGAATGTTTCACGCCGTGCCCGTGCTGTGGCGCTTGCACCGGGTCCACCACAGCGACGTGGACCTCGACGTCTCCTCGGGCGTGCGTTTCCATTTCGCGGAAATTCTGATCTCTCTCGGGATCAAGATCGCTGCCATCCTCTTGCTGGGCCCGCCGGCCACGGCGGTATTGGTGTTTGAGATAGTGCTGAACGGCACGTCACTGTTCAATCACGCAAACTTGCGCCTGCCGCTGCGGGTGGATCGGGTTCTGCGGTGGTTCCTGGTCACGCCCGACATGCACCGTGTGCATCACTCGGTGGTGTGGAAGGAGAGCAACAGTAATTTTGGGTTCAACCTGCCCTGGTGGGACCGCCTCTGCGGGACCTACACGGCGCAGCCGGAGGCAGGCCACGAAGGAATGCGGATCGGGCTCGAGGCCTTCCGCAGCGAGCGGGACCAGCGGATCGGCCGTCTGTTGTGGCAGCCCTTCCGGCGTGCGGCAGCGCTGCGGTCGATGCTCGCAGGGCCGCGCAGCGGCCCCGGGGAGACCGAAGGACAGGAAAAGTAAGGCGGCCCGGGCATGGGTCCCCGCGTGATCATTCGCCGCCTGGCTCCCGGCGATTCCATCGCGGACTTGAGGGAGTTGCTGCATCGCGCCTACGCGGAGCTCGGCGCGTAGGGCGATGTTTCGTGGCGACGCTGGAGGGCGCGACCCGTCTCGTAGCGATGTACACGAAGACGGGGTTTCGAATTGTCGGCTACGACAATTGGATCGTGACGAATTATCGAAGCGTGATTATGAGCAAGACGCTCTAATCGCTCATTTCTTCTTCTTGTGGCCGGACCGCTTGCTCTGCGAGCCGCCGCGATTGCGCCCCAGTCGAATGGCCGCGAAGGCACCGACGAAGCCGAGGATGACGTCCCAGATCGTGTCCACCGGCGTCTCGGGGGCGAAGAGGACGTTGACCAGCGCGAGTTCGATGACTTCGTAGGCGAGGATGAGCGCGATGGCCGTGGCCAGCGCCCAGAGCTGGCGAAGCAGGCGCGCGAGAATGTAGCCGAGCAGCAGCGCCGTGCATAGGTGCACCAGCGACCAGACATCGATATAGATCAATCGCTGGTCAAGAATGGGCCGGTCGAGGACTGCCCGGAATTTCATAAACAGTGACGATTCTTCGGGCATCGTCTACTCCCGCCGCTTCAGCGTCGAACGCCGGCGGCGCAGGACTCCGGCGGGCTGGAAGCTGGCGCTACCACCGGACCTTGTCGGGGAAAAACTCGGCGATGAGATCTTCGTAGTAGGGCTTGAGTTGAAGGATGTTCGGCGGGGTGTCGGCCTTCGAATAGAGGTCGTAGGGGTTGAAGGCCTTGACCCATTTGAACATCGCGCGGTCGTGATCGTTCATCAGGTGGTCGTACGCGCTTTCGCGGTGTGCGGCGTAAAAGCTGTGGTAACGGATCATGTAGAGCGCAGGTTCCGGCAGGTGGTCCTTCGCGATCGAGTACATGTACTCGTCGTGGCCCCACGACATCGTCACGTTGTCGAGGCCGCAACCTTCCTCGTAAATGCCGCACTCGGTCATCAGATCCGCGTTCTTCGAGTCGGGGTTGAGCGCGAAGAACTCGGGATAGACGATCTTTTCGGAAAATTTGCAGCCGAGCGGGAAGGTGTCGCCGACGACCGCCCACTGCGGCTCGCCGAACAGGCAGAGCACCTTGCCCAGATCGTGGATGAAACCCGTCAGCACCATCCACTCG
>VFKU01000460.1 GCA_009885415.1 Rhodothermota bacterium | reverse complement strand
GCGTCTTGTAGGCCATGACCCGGCCGAAGACCGCGTCGCCGTCCAGCTTGGAGTCGCCTTCGGGCGAATCGGGCCGGAGCGAGGTGAGGAAGTCGAAAGCGACGTCCCACGAACGGCCGGAGAGCACGCGCCGCCAGTTCTCGAAACGGTTCACGATCATGTCAGCCCCAAATCGCGCAGGAGGTTTTCGACCGCCTTGGTTTCCATCGCCAGCCGGCATTCGCGCGTGTAGGTGCCGACGTGCGGCGTGAGCAAGACTTGAGGATACTTCGTGAGCCGGCCCGTGTAGGGCTCCTTCCAGAAGGCGTCGAGCCACGCGCCGGCCACCTTGCCCGAATCGAGCGCGGCGATCAGCGCGTCTTCGTCGATCAGCTCGCCGCGCGCCGAATCGAGCAGCAGCACGCCCTCGCGCATCGCGGCGAACTCCGCCGCGCCGAGCAGCGTGTCCTTGCCGCCCGCGTGCAACGAGACGATGTCCGCCTCCGACAGCGCGGTGTGGAGATCGTGCACATGGACCACGCCTCCGAGAAGCGCCTCGGGTCCGATGAAAGGGTCGAAGACCAGCACCCGCGCGCCGAAAGGCAGCGCCAAGTGCGTCACACGCCGCCCGATGCGCCCATAGCCGACAATGAGCAGCGTCGCGCCCTCGAGGCCTTGTCCGATGATCTTCTTCCACTCGCCCCGGTGCACCGCGGCATCCGTCGGCACGAGTCGGCGGCAGAGCGCGAGCATGGCCGCCAGCGTCAACTCCGCGACGGCGGTCGTCGGGCCTTCCGGCGTGCTCGAGACTTTTACGCCGTGTTTGGCGGCCGCATCAAAGTCGACATTGTCCACGCCGATCCCAACGCGCGCGATCGCCCGGAGCTTGGGCGCGGCCGACGCGATAACCTTGGCGTTCAGCGGCTCAAGCCCTGCGACGAGTCCGTCGATGCCTTTCAAATGCGCGATGATCTCCGCTTCGGTCAGCCGGCGCGCGAAAGGATTAGGGACAATCTCGCAGCCGGCCTCTTTCAACTGCCGCAAAGGGGTGTCGTCCTCCTCGGCGAAGGAAGAAGGGCCTATGGCGATTCG
>VFKU01000735.1 GCA_009885415.1 Rhodothermota bacterium | reverse complement strand
GCGGCCTTGGGTCGGACGCCCTCGACCGGCACGGACTCCATAAATCCGACGAACATTTCCTCGAGGGTCTGTTCGCGGTAGAGGATCGTCTTGTTCGGGTCGGGATTGCGCGGGTTGGCCTTGGAGTTATCGTAGCCGAGCTCGACTTCGACCTTGGTGCCCGCCGGCACGACGAGGTCTTTCACCGGCCGGTAAATCCACTGCCAGTTGTAGTCGTACTTGGGCACGTTCAGCAGGATTTCGCTGCGGCCGTCGGGGTAATGCGCGGTGTACTTGGCCGAGGTGCAGCGGACATGCGCGTGCGGCATGAAGGAGATGATCTGGCTGTTTTGATCGAAGAGGTGGAAGGCGGTCTCACGGTAGTCCGGGTCGTTCGGCGGGATGACGATGCCGAGGTTCACGCCGAAGTTCGTCGAGACTTTCTTCGTCATCTCGCCCTTGCCGTAGTGTAGGCCGACGCGCGTGGCGTCGGTCGTCTCGTCGCCGGAAAGGTGGTAGTGCATCTGGAAGGTCATGACTTCGTTCTTGGCCAGCGTGCGCCCCATGCCTTCGGGATAGACCGTCGGCTGCGCGCCGGCGACCCACACGCCGAACTGCTCCGCACCCGCGCCGCCGCTGCGCGTCGTCGCGCGCACGTCGTACTGCGAGTCGCCCATCTGCGCGTCGCCGATGAAGGAGATGATGTGATGCACGACCTTGCGATCGCCCGGCGCGAACTCGACCGCGCCCACCCAGTGGTCGGCATCCATCTTCAGCTCGATGACATACGTCGGGAAGATGTCCTCGCCCGAAGCGGGCAGCTTGACGGCCGGCAATTCGATGACGTAGTCGGGCGTGCCGAGTTCCCACTCGGGCGCGGGGCCGGAGACCAGCGGCGCATCGGCGCCCTCGCCGCGCTTCGCGCCTTGATCGACCCAGGCGATCAGCGTGTCGCGTTGGACGGGCGTGAGGCTCATGTCGTTCTGCCACTTGCCGTGCGTCGGGTCCGGACGCCAGGGCGGCATCGCGCTGTCGGTGATCGCCTGGCGGATGGCCTTCGCCCATGGGCGGGTTTCTTCGTAGGTCAGCAGCGACATCGGCGCGACCGAGCCCGGTTGGTGGCAGCGCACGCAGCGCTCGGCGAGGATGGGGGCGACGTCTTTAGTGAAGGTGACGTCGGTCGAAGCGGATGCAACAGAGACAGCAGATATCGATAGGAGGAAGCTAAACCAAGCTAGGCGTATCATGAAACGTGTCTCCAGATGTAAGATTGCCTGATAGATTAGCATGGAACCTTGGATCAAGCTATTTTTTGAGCGATTGGTTCGAATAACTGCCGACGGGAGGGTCGCGCTCCCGCGCGACCGTGAAGGTCCGTACTGTAGTACTTGATTCGCCGAAGCGGAGGTTGCGTGATGAGTATGCACGTGGGGCCTCGTACACGTCTGGGGATTCTGCTTGCTTTCCGCGGACTGGTGGCGTATCCCTCATTGGGTACGATCGGAGGCGCTATCGTTGCGAGTATCGCATTTCGCGACGTTGACGCGGGCGTCGGTTTTGGAATCCCCTTTGGGCTTATGTACGGAGTCCCGTTTGGGATCGCGATATTGTGGCCGACACGCGGTCAAGCTTTGTGGCGTGTCGCGCTGTACACTCTTTGCGGAACTATATTGCCTAGCGTACTTTTTTGCTGGGCGTTTATAGATTTGAGGGTTTGGTCGACTTTCTTTTTCGCACCCATTGGATTTTGGGCTGGATTCATTCTGCTCTATCTCAGACGAACGAAACCTGGAAGTAGCGATGGATCCGTTTCGGTCGGCTAACATGTCCCGCCAACGCCGTTCGTCCCATCCGTGTAATCTGCGGACAACAAGCTTTGGAATCTGGTAAGTTTAATGACTTAATCGACGAATCGGGAGGCGATCATGAGCGAGCGGCAT